>JAFWYI010000220.1 GCA_017522745.1 Mailhella sp. | reverse complement strand
TATCGGGGTTGCGGCGCTCCTTGGCAGTCATGGAGTTCAGGATGGCTTCCGTGCGGTTCAGCTCTTTCTCATGCCCGCTCATGTCGCCCAGCTTGCTGGCGAGACCGCCGAGGCCGGGGATCATCTTCACGATGGATTCGAGAGAGCCGAGTTTACGCATGTGGCGCATCTGAGTGCGGAAGTCTTCAAGGTCGAACTTGTTCTTCTGCATCTTCTTGGCCAGAGCTTCGGCTTCTTCAGCCTCCATTTGACCCTGCGCCTTTTCCAGCAGGGTGAGCACATCGCCCATGCCGAGGATACGGCCTGCAACACGGTCGGGATGGAAAACTTCCATTTCGGAAAGTTTTTCGCCCATACCGACAAATTTGACCGGCGCACCGGTAACGGATTTGATGGAGAGCGCCGCGCCGCCGCGGGCATCGCCGTCCATCTTGGTGAGGACCACGCCCGTGATGCCGAGATGCTGATTGAAGGATTCGGCAACGGTCACAGCGTCCTGACCAGTCATGGCGTCAGCAACGAACAGGATCTCCTGAGGCTTCACAGCGGCCTTGATGGCCACGAGTTCCTGCATGAGGGGCTCGTCCACATGGAGACGGCCTGCGGTGTCGAGGATGACCACGGTACACTGCTTGGCCTTGGCGTCTTCCACGGCAAGGCGGGCAATGTCCACCGGGTTCATGTCAGGAGTGGATTCGAAGCAGGGGATGTCGAGCTGCTTGGCCAGCGTGCGGAGCTGGTCGATAGCGGCAGGGCGGTACACGTCGGCAGGCACGAGGTAGGGGCGCATCTTCTGCTTGCGGAGCAGAAGGGCGAGTTTGCCCGAAGACGTGGTCTTACCGGAACCCTGAAGACCGGCCATGAGGATGACGGCAGGCTGCTGACCCTTGAGGTCGAGTGCCGTGTTCTCACCGCCAAGCAGAGCAACGAGTTCGTCATGCACGACCTTGATGACCTGCTGAGCGGGAGTGACACCTTTCATCACTTCCACGCCAAGCGCGGCTTCGCGCACGCGATCCACGAATTCCTTGACGATCTTGAAGTTCACGTCGGCTTCAAGGAGCGCGAGACGAACTTCACGGAGAGCGTCCTGGATATTGGATTCCGTGAGCTGGGCGCGGCCGCTGAGATTGCGGAACACGCCGGAGAGTCGGTCTGTAAGGCTTTCGAACATCGTTTTTCCCGTTCTTATGACTTGGAACTAAGAACCGTTACGCAACTTTCGCCCTCAAGTCAAGTCAAAGGTGCAGGATTCCGGGGGCGGTGTGCCAGAAACCTGCCAATACGAAGATTTCCTTGTTTTCGGACAGGAATACGCTTTTTCGTCTCTTGCCCTCAAAGCGCTGTGCGGGTATTCTGGCCTTCGTTCGAAATCTGATATTTCAGGAGTTTTCATGGCTGTCATCATGGGCACCGCAGGGCATATCGACCATGGCAAAACATCGCTGGTGCGCGCCCTCACCGGCATAGACTGCGACCGTCTCGGTGAAGAGAAGCGCCGCGGCATCACCATCGAGCTCGGCTTCGCCTACGCGGATATCCCCGGCGGCGAACGTATGGGCATCGTGGACATGCCGGGCCATGAACGCTTCGTTCGGACCATGGTGGCCGGTGCCGCTGGCATCGATTTCGTGCTTCTGGTCATCGCGGCCGATGAAGGCGTCATGCCGCAGACCAGAGAACATCTTGAGATCTGTACGCTTCTCGGAGTACGGCATGGGCTGGTGGCGCTCACCAAGACGGATATGGTCGATGCCGAGATGCTGGAGCTGGCTCGCGATGACGTGAGCGATTTCCTCAAGGGTACCTTCCTTGAGTCTGCCCCCATATTTCCGGTGTCGTCTATGACAGGTGAAGGGCTGGATGCCCTGCGTGAAGCTATCGCCGAGCAGAGCCGTCGTGAGCCCAAACGGCGCTCCGACCTGTTCCGCCTGCCCGTCGACCGCGTGTTCAGCCTGAAGGGGCACGGCACCGTCATCACCGGTACGCTTGTTTCCGGTGCCGCCCGCGTCGGCGATGAAGTTGAACTCATGCCCAGCGGAAAGCTCAGTCATATCCGCAGTATCCAGAATCATGGGCAGAGCCTTGAAGAAGCGGATGCGGGACATCGCATCTCGCTGAATCTGCACGGACTCTCTGTAGAAGATATCAGCCGTGGTGATGTGATATCCCATGTGGGCGCCATGCGTTCCTCCAACCGCTGGATCGTGGAGCTGACCTGCCTCGAATCGTCACCGCGCGCTCTGCGCCATCGCAAGGAAGTCCACTTCCATCACAGCGCCCGGGAACTTT
This sequence comes from Mailhella sp., assembly GCA_017522745.1. Classification (GTDB taxonomy): domain Bacteria; phylum Desulfobacterota; class Desulfovibrionia; order Desulfovibrionales; family Desulfovibrionaceae; genus Mailhella. The sequence goes on along the minus strand of JAFWYI010000220.1, from coordinate 2,021 downwards.
ACGCCCGCCTGTATTTTTACGACCGCGACCGCCTCGAACCTGGGCAGACGGCGCTTGCTGAAGTGCATTTTTCCGAACCGGTTTCCGGCGTGTTCGCCGATCGCTGCATCGTGCGTTCGTTCTCTCCTCTGCGTACGGTGGCCGGCGGTTCCATCCTCCATCCTCTGGATTCCTCCCCCCGGCGGAATCGTATCAGCCCTGAGATGCAGGTGCGTCTGCTGGCTCTGCCGACCGTCGATGATGCGGAGCGGATCTCGACCCAGCTTGCGCTGGCCGGCATGCAGGGCGTTTCCCTTGCCGAACTTTCTCTGCTCACGGATCTTTCTCAGAAGGCGCTAGACAAGCATCTTCAGGCTATGTCCGGCCGTGGACTGGCGTTCTGCTGGGACAAGGACAGCCGGAGCTGGATCTCTGCTCAGGGATTTGAAGGCCTCAGCCTCAAAGCTCTGGAGGCGGCCGATACCTTCCATAAGAAGTCGCCTCTTCAACAGGGCATGGCCAAGGGGGTCATACTCGGCGGTGTGGGCAGCACTGTTCCTGCCAAGCTGGCCCATTATGTTCTGGAGCGTCTGCTGCGTTCCGGCAAGCTGGTGGCGGAGGGCGAACTCGTACGCCTCCCGGGCCATAAGGTCTCTCTTGCCAATGATCAGCAGGCTTTGAAGGATGCCTTGCTCAAAGCGCATCTGGCCACACCGATGATGCCGCCGAACCATACCGAGCTGTTCGCAGAATTGAACATCACCTTGAAGCAGGCTCTGCCTATATTCAAACTGCTCGTGCAGGAAGGTACGCTGGTGAAGATCCGCGAGGACCTCTACTACCTTTACACGTCCATGGAGGAGATCCGCACCAAGGTGAGGGAATGGTTCGCGTCTCACGAAGAGATAAGCCCCGGAGATTTCCGTGATATCACGGGTATTTCTCGTAAGAACGGTGTTGCTCTCCTCGAACATCTCGATAAGGAGCAGATGACCATGCGCGTGGGCGAGAAGCGTGTCCTGCGCGGAAGGAAGTCCTGATGAGCGTAGTTATCGCTCTGGATTTTGAAACTGCCGATCGCTGCCCGGACAGTGCCTGTGCCCTTGGTATGACGCGCATCGTGGACGGAAGGATCGAGGAAGACTGGTACAGCCTCATCCGACCGCCGCGTTCCAAAGTGTATTTTACCGATATCCATGGGCTCACATGGGATATGCTGAAGGATGGACGCCGTTTTTCTCAGCTCTGGCCGGAGATATCTGCGTTCATGGCGGGGGTGGATCTGTTCGTGGCGCATAACGCCAGCTTCGACAGGCGCGTACTTCTGGCCTGCTGTGACGCGGCAGCCGTCACGGTACCGGCAGCTCCTTTCGTCTGTACGGTGAAAGGTTCCCGCCGAGGTCTGAACCTGCCGCACAACCGCCTGAGCGATGTCTGCTGCCATCTGGGAATAGATTTGAACCATCACCATGCCGCTTCCGATGCGAAAGCCGCCGCGCAGATCTATCTCCATCTTCGCGGGATAGGGCTTACGGACGATGAGATGCTGCTGAAATAGCCGTGAGGCTCCTTGCTCTTGCCGTGCAGGCGCTCTATGATTGAAAAAAATAACGAGGCCGTCATGATCATACAATGTCCTTCCTGCCAGCTCGAACGCGAAGTCCCCACTTCTGCCGTTCGCCCCGGCAAGACCTACAAAGTCACCTGTCCACGCTGTTCTTCCGTGTTCCAGTTCTCCCTTCCCGAGGAAGAAGTTCCCGCGGAAGCCTCCGTGCCGGAAACTCCTGCCCCTGTTCAGGAAGAAAAGCCTGCCGTGCCGGCCGAGTCTGCCGCCGCAGTTCCTGCGGAAACGCCTGAACCTGTTGCTCAGCCTTCCGCCGAAGCCGAAGAACAGCCAGAAGCACCCCACCTTCCTACCGAACAGGAAGGCGATGATCCGCTGCCCCCTGGTGCCGAGATTCCTGATCTCAGCCGCCGCGAACCTGAACAGGAAGCGAAGCCCGAGGACCCTGAGGAGACTGGGGCGCAGAGTACCTGGGATC
>JAFWYI010000219.1 GCA_017522745.1 Mailhella sp. | reverse complement strand
TCTACATGTACCTTGACCCGGAGGACAAGGAGGACTTTGCCGCCTATGCCAAGGCCAAGGGCGAGAGTTTGACCGCGTTCCTGATCCGCTGCGCAAAGGCAGAAATGGAGCGTAACCCCATTGAAACGCCCCAGGAAAATTTCGCAGAGGAGTGAGCATTGTGTGTAAATACTGTGAGGGCGGCGAACCGCTGACCGATAAGGTCTTTGAAGATGGTGGGAAATTCGATAACATGATGTCTACGCGGATTTCCTTTCTCGGTCGCAGGCCGATGCTGATTTGTCAGGCAAAACAAGCGGCATTCGCACCCGGACTGGTTAAGCAATACGGGCCTATGCTTGAAAAATCATGGGCTGTTGACATCGAATACTGCCCCAAGTGCGGAAGAAAGATAACTGCACCAGAAGGATAACCCAACGGACGGCTGTTTCATCACGGAGCAGCCGCTTTTTTATGCCCTCGCGCCCCTGTTCCGCTACTTGTCATAATAGGAGATTGTGTTAAACGTATTTTGAAAATTTCGCTTCCTTTATATGCACCTGATTTTTGACATGGTTTTGGAGGTTCTGTTTTACCATGCCTTATTATGACAACTAAGCGCCCGCCCGGAGAGGAAATAGCTCCATTTTCGTGCTTATTGATACGCTATACCACGCGATAGAATCAAAAACAGCCCGTTTTGATACGATAATCCCGGTTTTGCTACGCTTCCAGACCATTTCTGAGCATAAAAAAAGAGCGCCGGAGCGCTATGCTCCGGCTTCCATTACCAGGAGGCGGCATATTTTGCAACCGCATCTGATATTTGTTCTCTTTCTTTTTCAAGAGCCTCAAGGGCATCTTCGCATTCTTCCTCTGTGATCTCGCCGACACGATAACGCGAACGAATCACCCTTCGCTGTTCCTCGATCTCACGCAGGCGGCTCCATGCGCTGCGGCCCTTCTCGCGTTCAGCATGTATCTGGTCTAACCACTTAGGCCATAGCGGGCAGGAAAATTCCGTCCACTCGACTTCCGGCAGTGTGACCGTGGGATAGTCCTTCGTTTTGTCATCGACGTTCAGTGGAGGCTTGAGCGTCAGGATATAATATATCTCATACAGATTCATGTCGGCTTCCGTTTGAAACTCCGCGTACTCGATCCGGCCAACATGATCTATGTCTATGATTCTGTGCATGGGCTTGGCGAATAGGTGTCCGCGAATCCTGTTCTGTAATGGCTGCTTGGTGCGGCCCAGGTACAGAAGGAACCCGCATTTATCGAATATCTTGTAGAGGGTGTATTTGGGCTGTTTCACCCTCACCGCCTCCTCGTCAGGTTGAATTTCATAAGGCTCTCGTCGATCTCCTCCTGGATCACGCCAATATAAATAAGCGTTTCCCGGCGGGAGGAATGGCACAGAATCCTTTGCAGGCTCACCACGTCCTGCGTCATTTTGTAATAGTGATAGCCGAAGGTCTTGCGCAGCGTATGGCAGCCGATATGATCCTTGATACCGGCCTTGCGGGCAATCTCGTTGATGATCTGATAGGCCCGCTGGCGCGTGATGGGGCGCGGCTTGTGATCCGGCCCGCGCTGCTTGCTTTGGAGGATGTATTCATCGCCGCTGCGGCCCGCCAGCAAGCGGTTTATATCCCTCCGGGCGTGCGGGTTGATAAGGATTTTCGCCTCTTTGCCGGTCTTTTGTGCCTTGATCTCGGCGTAATCCTGCCCGCGCAAGTCCCGCACCCGGAAGCGGCGAATATCTGATATGCGCAGGGATGTGTTGAAACCGACGACCAGCAGCAGCTCCCAGCTCACTTCGCCGGTTTTGCGCTTCCTGTCGTGTTCATGGGCTATATCGAGGCACTTATAAAGCAGCTCCATGTCCCGGATCGGCTGCACCGCTTTCATTCTGTTTTCACTCCCTTGTAATATGACAAATAGAAAAGGTCAAATAAAATCACCCCCGGCATTTTCGCCTGCCGGGGGTGCGCGTTATGCCGTTATGAGAAAGGCGACGCCGGTTTTACTCAGCGTCGCCAGCTTCGGGCGGCTGCGTCTGCTCCTCATGGAACATGTAGTCGATCAGATACTCCTTGGCGGCCTGCTCGTCGGTCGGCATGTTGCCAGGAAGGGCGAAACCGTTTGCCCTTGCAAAGCCGATAATCATTTCAAGCGGCCAATGGGTGATCTCCATATCAAATTCTTCCCCGGTCAGCTCCACGGCCTCCTCAACCTCCACGGCAGGGAGAACCTGGCCGCCCTGCCATTCCTTGAGCTTGTTCCACAGATCGTACAGGAAGTTCGTGCCGCGACCGATGGCAATGCCGGTCAGGACGTAGAAGATGTATTCAACCCACATGGGGTATTCGATCTCCACGACCCAGGCCAGCATATTGATCTTGCACGTCACGGCCAGCAGCACGCCCATGCCCATGGAAACGTACTCGGTCGCCGTGAGCTGGGGTTCGCCCTTCGTCCAGATGGGCTTGAGAGCGTTGATGATGGCCTCGATGAACAGGGCAATCAGGATCACGTCGGTGATTTCAAAAAACATGGTATTCCCTCCTAAAGAATGATTTATGAAAAGGGGCGGGGTTGCCCCCGTTTCCGGCCCGCCCTTTTTCGCGTCATGTGTGCGCCCGTGCGCGTAGTGAATACGGAAACCCTCCGCCGGTCAAAAGCGCAAATGTTTTCGCTTTTCAAGCCTGCTGGTCGCGCGGCTTGCTGTCCAGCTTGAGAATTTCTTCTTCGTAGTGTTCGGAAAGATGGTTCCTGCCTTTTGCTCGGTAGCTCTTGTGCATCTGGCAGAGCATTTCTTTTTTCGATCCGGGACACCATCCCTGCGCAGTGTAAAACTCCTGCGCCTGGGAGAGCCGTTCGTATTGGAGATCGCCGATGTCGTCTGTCAGGGTGACAAGCGTTTTGTCGATGCGGGCCATGGCATCGCGCATTTCTTTGCGAAAAGCCGCAGCGTCATCCCGCGCCGCCTGTTCTGCTTTGAGACGTTCTTCCTTGAGCTTCTTGCGCTCCTCG
>JAFWYI010000218.1 GCA_017522745.1 Mailhella sp. | reverse complement strand
GGTCCTCCTGAAAATATCTTGGGTGGGAGGGGCATCCTGTATAACGTCTCTCACCGTCGAAGATCACGATTTTCTTGGCTGATACTCCCTTTTGCCTTTCAGCCCGGGCTTGGTTATAGTAGCCCATCATCACACGGAGAATACGTATGGAACTTGCTAAAGGCGATATGCTGGAATTGACCCTGCACGGTTTTTCCCCCGATGGGCGGACCGTGGGACGTACTGATGAAGGAATGACCGTTTTCGTTCAGGGCGGCATCCCAGGCCAGCGTGTTTCCACGCGGCTCACTGCCGTGAAGAAACGCCTTGCCGAAGCCGAACTCGTCGATGTGCTTGCCCACGCCCCGGAAGAACGCCCGGCGCCCTGTCCGCATGCCGCCCTGTGCGGTGGCTGCCCCTGGCAATGCCTGCCTTACCCGGGCCAGCTTGAATGGAAGGGCCGCATCGTCAAGGACGCGCTTCAGCGCATCGGACGGCTCGACCTTGCAGAAGGCACCATCCGCCCTGTACTCTGCGTGAAGGAAGGCGAAGAACCTGCGGAATGGGGCACCCGCAATAAGATGGAATTTGCCTTCACGGCAGACAGAGACGGGAAAACGCTCCTTGGCCTGCGGGCCCGGGCTTCGCGCTCCATCATCCCTGTCGAGAGCTGCCGGCTGCAGACACCGCGCACCATGGCTGTACTCGCCGCCCTGCGCGAACTCTGTGAGCGTTTCGACCTCCACGCCGCTCCGGCCGCAGAACATCCGCGTAGTCAGAACAAAAAAGGTCCGAAGGCCCCCTTCAGCAAGACCGTACGCCAGAACGACATCCTGCGCTTTGCTGTCATCCGTGAACCGAAGGATGGCGGCTGTCTCGTCGAACTCATCACTCTGCCCTCCCCACAGGAAGACCGTGCCCTCCGCGCCCTGGGGCAGGCTCTGCTCGATGGCCCCTGGGGCGTGACCGGCTTCGTCCACAGCACCCGCAGTGCTGCCGCGCCCATCGCCTATGGTGAGGCGACCTCCTTCTGTCTGGGAGAACATCGTCTTACGGAGACTCTGACGCTGAGCGAGCGTGAAGTCACGTTCCAGCTCGACCATAATTCCTTCTTCCAGGTGAACAGCCGCGCGGCAGAACTGCTCTACAACACTGCCGCGGAGCTGGCACAGCCGCTCTTCGAGAACGCGGAACAGAATATCTGGGGGACGTCCTGCTGGGACATCTACTGCGGCGTCGGCGGGCTGGCCCTCACCATGGCCCCGCATTTCCAGAAGGTCTACGGCCTTGAAGCCGTGACTCCGGCCATCGACCTTGCCCGCGTCAATGCAGAGAACAACGCCCCCGGCACCTCGTTCCACTTTGAAGCAGGGGACGCCGCAACGCTGGAACGCTTCTTCAAGCGTTTCGGCTCACCGGATCTGCTCGTCACGGATCCCCCGCGTGCAGGCATGGACGAACGCACCGTGCAGGCCATCCTGAAGCATCGTCCGCCCCGCCTTGTGCTGGTCTCCTGCAATCCAGCCACACTGGCCCGCGATCTCGCCCTGCTGGCTCCCGCCTACCATATCTGCGCTGTTCAGCCGGTGGATCTCTTCCCGCAGACACCGCATATCGAAACGGTGGTCAGCCTGCTGAAAAAATGACGGCGGGCGGCTCCCACGGAAAAGGGCGCTGAGGTGGACGGTCTGGCGTAAGTCCTGCCCAAGGTCTCTGCAACTCCACTCTGGAAGGATTGCTTTTTTCTGCTTTTGCTCTCATTATCGGCCGCATCATACCATTCAGGAGCGCAGCTTATGCAATTCAGTTGGAAGCGTGACAGCAAGATACTGCTGATGGTCGTCATCGCTTCGGTCATCATGTCTGTGAACATCAACACCTTCGTGCAGACAGGCGGTCTCTATCCCGGCGGCGTCACCGGCCTTACGCTGCTCATACAGCGCTTCAGCGAGGCCTTCCTCGGCGTCCATCTTTCATTTGCGCTGGTGAACTTTCTGCTGAACCTTGTGCCCGTCTACATCGGCTTCAAGTACATCGGCAAGAAGTTCACCCTCTATTCATGCGTGATGATCGTTCTCACAGGCTTCCTCACAGACCTGCTCCCCACCTACGTCATCACGCAGGATATCCTGCTCATCACGGTTTTCGGCGGCATCTTCAGCGGCATCGCGGTCAGCCTCTGCCTGCGTAGTGACACGACTTCCGGCGGGACCGACTTCATCGCCATCTACCTTTCGCAGAAGAAAGGCATCGACGCATGGAATCTCATTCTGGCGTTCAATGTCATACAGCTCGTCATAGCAGGCTGGCTTTTCGGCTGGGACAAAGCCCTTTACTCCATCATCTTCCAGTACGCCAGCACACAGGTCATCCAGATGATGTATAAGCGCTTCCAGAAAAAAACGCTGTTCATCGTGACCACCAAGCCGCAGGAAGTGAGCGATGTCATCTTTGCCAAGAGCCATCACGGCGCAACTATACTGCGCGGCGAAGGCTCCTTTGCCCACCAGGAACGCAACATCGTCTATTCCGTAGTGTCCAGCGATGAAAACAAAAGAGTCGTACGCGCCGTGCGGAACGTCGACCCGGAAGCCTTCGTGAATACCTTCAAAACAGACGAGATCAAGGGCCTTTTCTATCAGCGCCCCACCGAGTAGCCGCAAATGCCATAAACGAAAACTCCCGGGTCACATGCTATCTGTGATCCGGGAGTTTCTTTTTCCTACGATTCGGCTTTCTGAAGCTCTTCAAGGCGGCGGAAGCGGCGCAAGGTGAGGTGGCAGAGCGCGATACCAAGGGCGTCGGTAGTATCCAGAGGCCCTTCGATATGCGTCTGGCCCAGCAGACGCGCCACCATGTAGGCCACCTGCTCCTTGTCGGCTCGACCTGTTCCGACCAGTGTTTTCTTCACCAGCGACGGCTCATAGTCCAGCACAGGCAGATCGAAGGACGCACAGGCCGCGATAGCCGCGCCTCTGGCCTGTGCCAGCTTGATGGTGGACATCACGTTCTTGGAAGAAAACACCTGCTCCACACCGACTTCATCAGGGCGGTACTCCTCGATGATGTGATGCAGGCCATGATAGATGCAGGCCAGCCGCTCGGGAAACGTAGTCCCCTTGATCTTGAGAACACCGTTGGCGATGAGTTCGAGGCGCCCGGAGCGTTCACGCACCACCCCCCAGCCCGTGACGTTGGAACCGGGGTCGATGCCGAGCGCCGTGATGGTGGTAGCGTTCAGAGAGATGCTGGCCATAGGATCTCACAAAGCAGAAAAAAGGAAAGGCCGGGACATGACTGCCCCGACCTTGATATCAAGCAGAAAGCTCGAACCGAAACTTATTCGGCAGAGGCTTCAGCGCCTTCCATGAACACGGACACCATGGTGTAGTCAGACTTGAACACGGGGCGCACGCCTTCGGGAAGAGGCATGTTGGACACGCGGATGGTCTGACCGATTTCCATACCGGTCACGTCGATGACGAGCTTGCGGGGCATGTCGGCGGGCTTAGCAGCGAGCACGACTTCGTCACGATAGGTTTCCATGGTACCACCGACCTTCACACCCTTGGGAGTGCCGGCGTATTCCACCTGCACCTTGACCTTGATTTCCTTTTCGAGGTCAACGCCGAGGAAGTCGACGTGGGTGAAGGTGCTCTTCACAGGAGAGTACTGGGCGTCCCACACGAACACGGGATGCAGAGACTTGGCGCCGGTTTCGTCTTCGAGTTCCAGCTGGAACACGTTGGTGCGGCCCACCTGCTCGTACATCTTGACGAGGGGGAGTTCGGCCATCTGCACGGGGATGTTCTGGCCATCGGCGGTGTAGTAAACACCAGGCACGAGGGCTTCAGCGCGCAGACGACGGTTAGCACCCTTACCGAAAGCAGTACGCTTCTGGACAGAGAGAGTTTTCAGTTCAGCCATGACTATTTCTCCTTTTGCCGTCTCCCGCCTTATAACGGGGTGCGGCTATCGTTGTAGCAAAATATGTGGACCTGTTATTAGAACAGGGCGCTGACGGAGGAACCATCGTGGATATTGCGGATGCTCTTGGCGAGCACGCCGGCAATGGAAGCCACGCGGAGCTTTTCGCACTGAGCGACGCGGTCGCCGAGCGGGATGGTATCGGTAACGATGATCTCCTTGAAGGGAGCAGCGTTGAGGCGTTCGCAGGCAGGGCCGGAAAGCACGGCATGGGAAGCACAGGCGTACACTTCCTTGGCGCCGCCTTCCATGAGCAGGTTGGCAGCGGTGCAGATGGTGCCGGCGGTGTCGATCATGTCGTCCACGAGCACGGCGGTCTTACCGGCAACGTCACCGACGATGTGCATTTCGGCGACCTGGTTGGGACGGTCGCGGCGCTTGTCGATAACGGCGAGGCTGGCATCCATCTTCTTGGCGAAGGAACGAGCGCGTTCCACACCGCCGGCGTCGGGGGAGACCATGACGATATCGCCGGAAAGGGCGCTGAGCTTCTTCAGAAGCACAGGACGGGCATACAGGTTATCCACGGGACAGTTGAAGAAACCCTGGATCTGACCGGCATGCAGGTCGACGGTGACGATGCGCTGGGCACCGGCAACAGTGAGGAAGTCGGACACGAGCTTGGCGCTGATGGGAGCGCGGGGGCTGGCCTTGC
>JAFWYI010000217.1 GCA_017522745.1 Mailhella sp. | reverse complement strand
TCATCACCCTGGTGCGCATGGTCGTTGTCCCGCTGGTCTTCTGTACCCTTATTGCCGGTGCCGCCGCCGTGTGCGACGTGAAGAAGCTCGGACGCGTGGCTACCAAGACCCTCGTCTACTACTTTGCCACCACCACTGCCGCCGTGGCCATCGGTCTCGTGCTGGCCAACTTCATGAGCCCCGGTGAAGGGCTGACCATTTCTCTTGAAGGTCTCCAGCCCAAGTCCAAGGCTGCGCCTCCTCTCATCAAGGTTCTGATGGACATCATTCCTCTGAACCCCATCGATGCTCTGGCCAAGGGCAACATGCTTCAGGTCATCTTCTTTGCCATCATGTTCGGCTTCGGCCTGTCCATGCTTGGTGAAAAGGGCCGCCCTGCATTTGCTTTCTTCGACGCCTGCGCCGAAACCATGATCAACGTGACCACCATGGTCATGAAATACGCCCCCATCGGCGTGTTCGGCTTGATGACCTTCACCGTTGCCAAGCATGGCCTTAATGTTCTGCTTCCTCTGAGCAAGCTGCTTCTGGTCATGTACCTTGCCGCCTTCCTGCAGATCATTCTGGTGTATCTGCCCTGCGCCAAGTATGCCGGCCATGGTCCCAAATCTTTCTTCTCCGGCCTCATGGAACCCCTCATGATCGCCTTTGTCACCACCTCCAGCGCCGCGGCCCTTACCTCCAACATGATGGCCGTGCAGAAGATGGGCGCCTCTCGTGCCGTTTCCAGCTTCTCCATCCCGCTGGGCAACACCATCAACATGGACGGTGCCGCCATCTACATGGGTGTGGCCGCCATTTTCGCCGCTGAAGTGTATGGCATCCCCATGCCCTTCGATAAGCAGCTCACTGTTCTTCTGCTTGCTGTTCTCGCCTCTGTTGGTTCCATGGGTGTTCCCGGAGCCGCTCTGGTCATGATCACCATGGTATTCACCCAGGTTGGTATCCCGCTGGAAGCCGTGGCCCTCATCGCCGGTGTGGACCGTATCATGGATATGGCCCGTACTTCCATCAACGTTCTTGGTGACGCCACCGGCGCCCTGTTCGTGACCAAGTGGGAAGGCCCTGAACAGCAGGAATGTTAACCTCTCTTCCGGGAGAAAAAACTTGATTCAGCGCTTTTTCGATCATAGCCCCGAACCTCGCACCATCGGTATCGTTGGTGGGCTCGGCCCCTATGCCGGTTACGATCTTGTGCGGAAGATATTCCGCTGGACAAGAGCCTCTGTAGATCAGGACCATCTGCCATTGATGCTCCATTCCTTCCCCGGCTGGATCCCTGAGCGGCCAGCCTTCCTCCTGGGCCAAACCAAGGAAAACCCCGGTGAAGATATTGGCGGCATCATGGAGCAGCTCGCGCGAAGCGGCGCGACTGTCATAGGGATGCCCTGTAACACGGCTCACAGTCCCCGCATCCTGGATGTTGCTCTGGAGCGTCTGTACGCTACTGGTCTGGATGTGCGGTTCGTTTCCATCATCGAAAGCGCTGTCCAGCATGTGTGCCAGCTGTGCCCCAACGGAGGCCGCATCGGTCTCATGGGCACAGTGGCCACATTGCAGACTCGTTTGTACCAGGACGCCTTGGAAAAGGCCGGACTCGAACCTGTGATCCTCGGCGATGAAGACTGTGCCCTCGTGCAGCGCGCCATCAGTGATCCTACGTTCGGCGTGAAAGCTTTTTCCGATCCTGTTTCCCCTGCTGCACGGCAGATTCTGCTTGACGCGGCACGCCGTCTGGTGGAGGAAAAAAAGGTGTCCACGATCCTTCTTGGCTGTACGGAGATCCCGGTAGCCGTGACGGAGACAAGTTTGTGGGATACTCCCGTGGTAGATGCCACTAGTGTTCTTGCGCGGGAACTGATCCGGGCCAGTTGTCCGGAACGACTCAAAGCCCCTTTTGAAATTCAGGGATAAAAAGGAACGCACTATGAATCTCGCTCAGTTTCCCCGTCGTGGTTATGTGAAGCAGGCTACTCCCATCGAATACCTGCCTAACTTCTCCAAGGCTCTTGGCGGTAAGGTCAACGTCTACATCAAGCGTGACGACCTGCTCCCCGGCTGCTCCGGCGGCAACAAGACCCGTAAGCTCGACTTCTGCATCGCCGACGCTCTTGCCAAGGGTGCCGACACCGTCATCACCTGCGGTGCCGTGCAGTCCAACCACTGCCGCCTCACCCTTTCCTGGGCCGTGCATGAAGGCCTCGACTGCCACCTCGTTCTCGAAGAACGCGTGCCCGGCAGCTACAGCCCCGAAGCCTCCGGCAACAACTTCCTCTTCCAGATCCTTGGCGTGAAGAGCATCACCGTGGTGCCCGGCGGTTCCCCCATGCTCGAAGAAATGGAAAAGGTCGCCGAAAAGCTCCGTGCTGAAGGCAAGAAGCCCTACATCATCCCCGGCGGCGCTTCCAACGAGATCGGCGCTCTCGGCTACGTTTCCTGCGCGCAGGAAATCATGCAGCAGATGTTCGAAATGGGCGTGAACTTCGATCACGTCTTCGTTCCCAGCGGCTCCGCTGGTACCCATGCCGGTATGATCGCCGGTTTCGTGGGCAACAACATGAACATCCCCATGTCCGGTATCGACGTCAGCCGTCCCGGTGAAGTGCAGCAGGAAATCGTGTACAACCTCGCCCAGAAGACTCTCGACTTCATCGGCGCTGGCGTGCAGCTTCCCAAGGAAAAGGTCGTGTGCTACGGCGACTACTATCTGCCCGGCTACTCCCGTCCCAACGACGGCATGATCGAAGCCGTGAAGCTCCTCGCCCAGACCGAAGCCATCCTGCTCGACCCTGTGTACAGCGGCAAGGCTTTTGCCGGCATGATCGACCTCATCCGCAAGGGCAACTTTGCTGAAGGTTCCAACATCCTCTTCCTGCACACCGGCGGCAGCCCCGCTCTGTACGCCTACATGCCCACCTTCCGCGGCTAATCGCTGAAGTTTTCCACTCTTCACGGTGTTGAAGAGTCCCCTCGACCTCCTGAGGCCTTCGGGTCTCAGGAGGTTCTCATTTTTTATACACTGGTTATGAAAAACAGCTCTTTGCAAAGAAGAAAAAACGCTTTATGCTTTTCTGCAACGCTTCAAACGTTGCCATAACAGAAAGCCTTTTTTTCGGAGAGAAAGGAAACATCCTCTCCAAGAGTACAGTGCCATGATTTTCAAGAAAGAAACGTATAGTTTAAAAGCTGCTGAATACATTAGAAATCTTATTCGTTCAGGGGCATTGATCCCTGGGCAGCCTGTTCGCGAGGCTCAGATAGCGGAACAGTTGAATATCAGCCGGGCTCCTGTTCGCGAAGCTCTCCTCCTGCTGGCTCAGCAGGGGCTTATCTGTTCAGAACCACAGAAAGGCAAGTATGTGCGTTCTATGAGCATACAGGAAATCTACGACAGCTATGTGGTAGCGGGGATCCTTGAGGGGGCTGGGGTAGCGCAGTCCATCCACTTGTGGGGAGAAAAGGAAGAAGCCGCGTTTCTGGACGTAGTGCGCCTGCTTGAAGAGCAGGTGAATTATGCTGTTTCCCTTGATACCCTTGCCGAGATAGACGAAGCCTTCCACATGGCACTGCTTTCAGCCTGCATGAACCAGCACCTCATCCATCTGGCCCGCACGTCATGTTCATCGCTGGCGAAGTTCCTGTATTATCATTACTGGCGCACGCTTTACACTCCCAAGGAATTTTACGATCGCCATAAGCTCATCGTGGATGCAGTACAGAGTCGTGATCCTATACGTATAGAATGTACTCTGCGCCAGCATTACGAGGAAGTTGGTCAGCGTCTATGCGATCTGGTCCACGAGGATGCACTCGCCTAGGAGAAACACCATGGCTTTTTCTTTGTCCGTCACGCAGGAGCAGCTCGTTCACTGGCGGCGTGCCCTGCATCAGCATCCGGAGTCCAGCCTGCTTGAATTCTGGACAGCGTCTTATCTCGCAGAACAGCTTACCGCGTTGGGCTGTGATGTGAAGGTAGGCGGTGAGGTCATGGACCGGGCGTCCATCATGGGCTCCCCCGATGACGCGGTGAAACAGCACGCTCAGGAAGTTGCGCTGGCTCAGGGAGCCAGTGCTGAATGGCTGGACCGCATGGAAGGCCTCACGGGTCTCATCGTGGATATCCGGCCCGATCTGCCGCTGCATACCGTACTGCGCTTTGATTTTGACGCCGTGGATGTGGACGAAAGCGATTCTGCAGAGCATAAGCCGTCCCGCGAGGGTTTCCGTTCTCTCAATGAAGGACGATGCCATGCCTGCGGCCATGACGGACACGCGACCATCGGTCTTGGAACAGCTCTCGAACTCATGCGCCGTCGCGACAGCCTGCGGCATAATGTCAGGCTCATCTTTGAGCCGGCCGAAGAAGGGACCTGCGGGGCAGAACCCATGGTGTCTGCCGGAGCCGTAGAAGGAGCCCGGTATTTCTTTTCGGCTCATATCGGTGCGAGCATGACCCGGCCCCATTCTCTGGCGTGCGGGACATACGGCTTCCTTGCCTCCACGAGATTCGACGTGGAGTTTTCCGGGCGTGCCGCGCATGCAGGCATAGACCCTCACGTGGGGAGAAATTCCCTGATGGCGGCGGCCTGCGCAGTGTCTAATCTGCTTGCCATCCCCCGACACGGCAAAGGTGTCAGCCGCATCAATGTCGGCAGGCTGGAAGCGGGTTCCGGCCGCAATGTCATCCCGGCGCATGCCTCGCTCATGTGTGAGACTCGTGGATCCACGACCGCTATCAACGAGTATATGTTCGAAAGCGCCCGGCGTATCGTGGAATCCACAGCGACCATGTACGAGCAGGAATACGCCATCAGACTCATGGGCCGTGCCAGCACGGCAGAAAGCGATGCGGAGATGCGTGATCTGGTCCGCAAGGTCAGCGCGGAAATACCGTATTTCCATCAGGACAAGGTGGAAGACCTTGGACCGGGCTTCGGTTCCGATGACGTGTGTGCGTTCATCGAGGCCATTCAGAAGCAAGGCGGCAAGGGCACGTATGCTCAGATAGGGAGCCATCTGCCGGCCGGCCATCATAATGAGCGCTTCGATTTCGACGAAGAACTGCTCCTGCCAGCCGTGGAACTGTTCTGCCGCATGGCTCTGGAGCTGGATGCCCGAAACTGATCGTTCCAAAGCAACGAAAGCCCGCTTTACCTGTACAGGAAGGCGGGCTTTCTGATGTTTTCCAATCAACCGGAAATCCTCGTATAAGACACGAGGACCGACGGGGGGGAGGATGCAGGAAAGATCAATGCCCGGTAATATTGTACTTCTTGAGCTTGTACTGCATGAGACTGCGGGAAATGCCCAGAAGTTCTGCGGCATGCGCCTGAACGAAATCCGCTCGCACAAGGGCGCGCTTGATGAGTGCCGCCTCAATACGGTCGAGAGTGTCGGCCAGATTCAGCTCGACAGGCAGAAGGTCGACAGCGCTCTTGAACTGCGATTCTTCACCACGGATCTCCGGCGGAAGATCCTCAACGCCGATGACCTGACCAGGGACCATGACCATACAGCGCTCCAGCACATTCTGGAGCTGCCGGATATTGCCGGGCCAGTCGTAGCCGCTGAGATAGTTCTGCGCCTCCGTGCTGAAACTCTTGGTGGGGATAGCGTTATCTTCCGCTATTTTTTCCGCAAAGTGCGCGATGAGCAGCGGGATATCCTCACGGCGTTCCCGAAGCGGGGGAATGGGGATCTGCACGACATTGAGCCTGTAGAAAAGGTCCTCGCGGAACGTGCCTTCTTCCACCATCTTGTTCAGGTCGCGATTGGTGGCCGCCACTACACGGATATCCACATTGATGGGGGCACTGCCGCCCACACGCTCAAAAACGCGTTCCTGAAGGACGCGAAGCAGCTTCACCTGAAGGTCCATGCTCAGTTCACCTACTTCATCGAGGAAGAGCGTGCCATGGTCAGCCTGTTCGAAGCGTCCGCGACGTGTGGCCACGGCCCCGGTAAAAGAGCCCTTTTCATGACCGAAAAGTTCGCTTTCCAGTACGCCGGCGTTGAAGGCCATGCAGTTCACAGACACGAAGGGACCTTCCTTGCGCGGTGAACTGAAATGTATGGCTCGGGCGACAAGTTCCTTGCCTGTTCCGGATTCACCGGTGATGAGAACGGTAGAACGGCTTACGGCCACGCGGTCCACGATGGAAAGCGTATCGCGTATGGCTTTGGAGCGCCCGATGATATGATGGGTGCTGTAGCGCTCTTCCAATGATTCCTGCAGGAGTTTGTACTGCCTGTGCGCTTTGGAAAGCTCCACCGCGTTATGGACGGAAAGCAGGAGTTCGTCGTTGGCGAACGGCTTGGTGATGTAATCGAAAGCCCCGTAACGCATGGCTTCGACCGCGTTTTCGATACTGCCAAAAGCCGTCATGATGAGGACAGGCAGATCGGGCCAGGACTTTTTGACTCGCTGAAGGACTTCCTTGCCCGAAAGTTTAGGCATCTTCATGTCGGTGATGACAACATCGACTTCCGACTCATCGAGGAAATGGAGCGCCATTTCAGGGTCGTTCAACGCGGTGACCTCATAGCCTGCGTCTTTCAGCAAGGCTTCCATGACCATGAGATAGTTTTTCTCGTCATCAATCACGAGTATGTGGGAAAGGTCACTCATGCGCGTTTCCTTCTTCGTTATTCGTCTTTTTCGGCTGGAAATCTATGGAGATGAGGGCCCCGCCGTCAGGGGCGTTGGTCAGGGTCATCTTGCCGCCGTGGGAATCCAGGATGGCCTGAACGATGGGCAGGCCAAGGCCTGTACCGCTGTCCTTCGTGGTAAAGAACGGATCCGTGGCCTTCTTCAGGGCGTCGTCACTGAAGCCGGGACCGCTGTCGCGGAATATCAGCCGAGTATGACCGTCCGTCGAGAGTTCACTGTCGATGGAGATACTCCCCGGCCCGTTCATGGCCTGCTGAGCATTGGACAGGATGTTATAGAAGGCACGGTACAGCAGGTCAGCATCGCCATGGATGATCATCTCAGAGGGGAGGTTGGAATGGACTTCAACGCCCGTGCGCTGGAATTCCGCGCCTAAGAAAGCCATGGCTTTCTGGATGACATCGGGAATGTTCACCTCATCCATCTTCGGTTGACGAGGACGCGCATAGTCGAGGAAGTCGTTCACCGTAGTGCCAAGACGGCAGGACTCATCGTAAATAGCCGAAAGCATGGCCTGCGTCGTGTGATCTTCGCTTTTATGCCTGCGCAGCAGGAACTCCGAACTGGAGCGGATGATACCCAGAGGGTTGCGGATCTCATGGGCGATGGATGCCACCATGCGCCCCATGCTGGCCAGTTTTTCCGCCTGATGGAGCTGGGTCTCAAGCTGACGGTTCCGGGCCATCCTTCGGCTGAGCGTCACTTCAGCCTTGCGGGCCACGAAATGGAAAAGGAAGAACAGCACGAAGGTAGAGACCGCAAAACCGCCGATGATGAGCCACTGTGCCCGGATGGCGCTGCGATATTGCGCAGTGATATCCTGAATGATCTCAAGGACACCGAGGACCGGGTCACTCTGGCCACTCATACGCAGGTTACGGAAATCCGTGTCGATAGTGAGCGGGTAAATGGTACGCAGCAGGACGGTGCCGTTCTCAAGATTCGGGGTGACGAGGGCCTGAGCGTAGGGGATCGCGGTCAACACATCGAAATGATGCGGCTTTCCCTGAAAGACCAGAGGTACACCTTCGGTGAAAAGATCCGTCCGTCGTACTTCGCGGGAATCGTTGGAGTACAGGATGGTGTAATGGTCATCGTACAGGCGGATGGATTCCAGCTGCAGACCGTGTACCTGCGACTGGATGACTTCATCCAGCAATTTATACTGCGCGGGCTCGGAAAGGGAAACTCGCCCGGAAGCATACGTAACAGGAAGTGTAAACTTGCGGAATATTTGACGATTCATGCTATCCACCAGCAGGAGGGCATAATCCTGCTGAACTTCGAGCATGGTACCTGTC
>JAFWYI010000015.1 GCA_017522745.1 Mailhella sp. | reverse complement strand
GTCAAAGCGGAAGCCCACTTCGGCAAGGGCGGCCTTATCCTTGTAATACTGGCTGCGGCCTACGCCGAGCTTCTGGTAAAGGGCTTCCTGCGTCTGGCGCGGTTCGCGGCGTATCTCCTGCGCCATACGGAGCAGACGCGTGATGCGCTGGCCGTCGTTGTCGGGTGGGGGCAGAGGGGGGCAGGGGGGAGAATTCGCTCATAGTGGCCTCGAAAAAGGATTTGTATTTAACTTCGCGTGATTTTCAGGTGAAATCAAGCGATAATGCGAAAGTTCCGTCCATACTGTCATGGAACAGCCGCTTTTTCCTCTGGTACAGAGGATCGCTTTAAACTAACGTAAAGATGAATCACGCTCAAATACCCTGTGATAAAAGGAAGAAGTCCATGAACCAGCCGGATATGAAACCCTGCCTCGCTTCTGAAGATGCCAGCACTGCCCTCGCCCCTATCCCCGCCTCTGTTCGTTCCCGAGCGCGCGGCTGTATGCTGGGCCAGCTTGCCGGCGATTCGCTAGGCTCGCTGGTGGAATTCCAGACAAAAGAACAGATACGCGCCGAGTACCCGGACGGGGTACGCCTGCTGGCCGACGGCGGCACCTTCGACCTCATCGCGGGCCAGCCTACAGACGACTCCGAGATGGCGCTGGCCATGGCGCGTGGGTTGGTCGATCTCGGTCGCTACTGCGCCATGCGTACGGGTAAGGCCTATCGCGCATGGCTGGATTCCGCACCTTTCGACTGCGGCGTCACCATCCGCAAAGCCCTTACCGGGAGCCCGACCTCCACCAGTCAGGCTAACGGTGCCCTCATGCGCGTGAGCCCGCTGGGTATTTTCGGCGCAGGTCGCAAGCGCACAGACGTGATGGGCTGGGCGAAGAAAGATGCCGCGCTTACGCACGTCCACCCCATCTGCGGGCAGACCAACGCGCTCTTTGCCGCGCTCCTCGCCCACGCCATACGCGAAGGCGGCACAGGGGCGGAGCTGTATGAAACGCTGCTCGGCTGGATGAAGCGCATGAAGCTGGAGCCCGCCCTTCGCGAAGCCGTGGAACGCGCCGCCTACGAGAAGCCGCGCGACTACGAAACACAGATGGGCTGGGTACTCATCGCGCTCCAGAACTCCCTGTGGCAGATGCTCCACGCGCCGAGCTTCGAAGAGGGCGTAGTGGATACTGTGATGCAGGGCGGCGATACCGATACCAACGCCGCTATTGCCGGGGCTCTCCTTGGTGCTATCCACGGCGAGGAAGCCGTGCCCGCCCAGTGGCGCGAGGCCATCCTGAACTGCCGCACCGAGGCCGGAAATCCGCGCGTGCATGAACCACGTCCGGAGATCTACTGGCCCGTGGACGCACTGGAACTGGCGGACGCCCTGCTGGAAAAGGGTTGGATGCGGTAAGTTCTGTACGAAACATCATAAGAAAAGGGGTGACCTGCCAGATCGGCGAGTCGCCCCTTTTCTGCCTGGTACTGGCGAGCTTATCTGCGCTTCTTGCCCGAACGCTTCCTATGGTCTTCGTCGATGTCCTTTTTCCAGTCGTCGCGCAGGCCGCCGCCTCGGCTGAACATGGCGACAGGGCTGGCCAGCGAGCGGAAGTTCTCCTTCACACCGTCACTGTCAGCCACAAAGTTCACGGCCCTGTCTTCCGCGATGCCGAAACCGCGGGCTGTCTCCACTGCGTCGATGTTCGCGCCGAGGAAGAGGAATTCCCAGCCGGCCTTTTTCTTCTCTTCGATGAGGGCCCGCACCTCGTCTGCCGCGAAGCGGCGGCTCGCGTTTTCCAGCCCATCCGTGGTGATGACGAAAAGCGTACGCGCAGGCACGTCCTCAGGCGGGCATAGCGATGCACCATGCTGATATGCTTCACCGCGCCGCCGATGGCATCGAGCAGGGCAGTACAGCCTGCAGGTTCGTAATCCTGCGCGGTGAGAGGCGGAACGGTGCTGATGTCACAGCGATCATGGATGACCTTGCTTTCCTGATTGAACATCACAGTGGAGACAAGGACGGAAAGGCCTTCCGCCTTCTGCTTTTCGAGCAGGGAATTGAAGCCGCCGATGGTGTCAGATTCGAGGCCATACATGGAGCCGCTGCGGTCGAGGATGAATACGAGTTCGGTACAGTCTTTCATGGAGTTCTCCTGAAGTGTTGAGGGTGTAGGTTCAGCCCAGGAAGCCCACGCGGCGCGTCTTAGGCTCTATCTTGAGTTCGGCTTCCTTTTCGAGCGCGGATACGAGCATTTCATGCGTGGTTTCGCCGGGTTCGGTGAAGAGTGGATCGCGCTGGGCGCGTACGGCGTGGAAGTCCCCGGGGGCGAGGCAGGACATATTCGTGAGGCGGCGGCGCAGGGCGTCCGGCAGTTCTCCCTCGCACAGCGGGGCAAGCAGGGCTTCGTACAGGGCCAGCACCTGCGCGCTGTCCGCATAGCGGAATTCCAGCTTGTGCGAGAAGCGCCGCATGGCCGCCGGGTCGAGCTGTTCGCGGCGGTTGGTGGTGCAGATACAGAAGCCGCGGCAACGCTCCAGCGCAG
>JAFWYI010000216.1 GCA_017522745.1 Mailhella sp. | reverse complement strand
TCCATTGCCCCATCGAACGCGATGAGAAGGTGCTGCCCATGATCCCCGGCGGCTGCACTTGCGACTCCATCATCATGGAATAGGAGGATAGGATGAATAAATACGTGCTTTCCATCGTTGTGGACAACAACCCCAACGTCATGGCCCGTGTGTCCTCCCTGTTCGCACGCCGCCGCTTCAACATGACCAGCGTTACCGCCGCGCAGACCAGCGACCCCAGCGTGTCCATCATCACCATCGTTACGGAAGGTGATGCCCACGTTCTCGATCAGGCTGTGAAGCAGACCCGTAAGCTGCAGGAAGTGAAGTCCGTCACTCTTCTGCCCCGAAACGAAAGCCTGCTGTGCGAGACCATCATGATCCGCCTTGCCTTCGACGAGAAGAACATCTCTCTCATCAAGGACATCGTAGAAGTTTACCGTGCCAAGATTATTGACCTTACCTCTAGCAGCATGGTAGTACAGCTCACAGGTAAGCCTTCCAAGATCGACGGCTTCCTTGAAGTCATGTCGCCCTATCAGGTGCTTGAGATGTGCCGTTCGGGTATCATCGGTATGCCCCGCGGTTCTCAGAGTGACTGGTGGAAAAGCAGCAAGGCGTGATTTTTTACGCTCAAGAATCTATATCTGAATGGAGAAACTCCCATGATCAAGAAGTACTATGATTCCGATTGCAACCTCGGCGTGCTCGACGGCAAGACCGTCTCCATCATCGGCTTTGGCTCTCAGGGCCATGCCCACGCCCAGAACCTGCATGAAAGCGGCGTGAACGTTGTCGTCGGTCTTCGTAAGGGCAGCGCCAGCTGGACCAAGGCTGAAGAAGCCGGTCTTACCGTTATGGAACCCGCCGATGCCGCCAAGGCCGGTAACATCGTCATGATGCTCGTGCCCGACGAAGTGGCCGCCGACATCTACGCTAAGGACGTTGCCCCCAACATGCAGGAAGGCGACGTGCTCTGCTTCGCTCACGGCTTCAACATCCACTTCGGTTTCATCAAGCCCGCTGCCAACATCGACGTCATCATGATCGCCCCCAAGGGCCCTGGCCACACCGTTCGCAGCCAGTACCTCGAAGGCAAGGGCGTGCCCAGCCTCATCGCTATCGCTCAGGACTACTCCGGCAAGGCTAAGGAATATGCCCTTGCTTACGCTTCCGGCATCGGTGCCGGCCGCGCTGGTATCCTCGAAACCACCTACCGTGAAGAAACTGAAACCGACCTCTTCGGCGAACAGGCTGTTCTTTGCGGCGGCGTGACCGAACTCATGAAGGTCGGTTTCGAAACTCTCGTGGAAGCTGGCTACGCTCCTGAAATGGCCTACTTTGAAACCATCCACGAAATGAAGCTCATCGTCGACCTCATCAACAACGGCGGCTTCGGCTTCATGCGTTACTCCATCTCCAACACCGCTGAATACGGCGACTACCGCACCGGCCGCCGCATCATCACCGAAGAGACCCGCAAGGCTATGCGTCAGGTTCTGCGTGAGATCCAGGACGGCACCTTTGCCTCCGAATTCATGCAGGAAATGGGTGCCGGCCGTAAGGGCAAGTTCCTCGCCACCCGTCGTCTGGAAACCGAACACCAGCTTGAAAAGGTTGGTGCCGAACTCCGTCAGATGATGAGCTGGCTGAAGAAGTAAGCCACAGCTAACCACTATGCCGGATGGGCTTACGCCCACCCGGCTTTTAGTATTTTAAGAGGAAAACGCTCCCATGAAACTCCGCAGTGCCAATGTCACTCAGGGCGTGGAACGCGCCCCGAATCGCAGTCTGTTCTACGCCATGGGCTACACCAAGGAAGAACTCGATCGTCCGCTCATCGGCGTTGTCAGCGCTCACAGCGAGATCGTGCCCGGTCATGCCCACCTCGACAAGATCGCCCAGGCCGTGAAAGACGGCATCCGCATGGCTGGCGGCACTCCCATCCTCGTGCCTGCCATCGGCGTATGCGACGGCATCGCCATGGGCCATGTGGGCATGAAGTATTCCCTCGCCAGCCGCGAACTCATCGCCGACAGCGTTGAGACCATGGCCATGGCTCATCAGTTCGACGCCCTCGTACTCGTGCCCAACTGCGATAAGATCGTGCCCGGCATGCTCATGGGCGCTCTCCGCCTCAACATCCCCACTGTGGTCTGCTCCGGCGGCCCCATGATGGCCGGTGTGTATAATGGCGAGGAAGTGAGCCTTTCCAAGATGTTCGAAGCTGTGGGCGCCCGCAAGATCGGCCTCATCGACGACGCCAAGCTCGAAGAATGTGAGACCGGTGTCTGCCCCGGCTGCGGCTCCTGCGCCGGTATGTACACCGCGAACTCCATGAACTGCCTGTGCGAAGCTATCGGTATCGCGCTGCCCGGCAACGGTACCATCCCTGCCGTTCATGCCCGCCGCATGATGCTGGCCAAGCACGCCGGTATGGCCGTTATGGAACTGCTGAAGCGTGACATCAAGCCTCGCGACATCATCAACGAGAAGTCTATCCGCAACGCTCTGGCCTGTGACATGGCTCTCGGCTGCTCCACCAACACCGTACTGCATCT
>JAFWYI010000215.1 GCA_017522745.1 Mailhella sp. | reverse complement strand
TCGTCTGTGTCCTCGTCTGGTCTTTCTATCTCGGAGCCCTGAAAGAAGCCGCTGCAGGCGGTGAACAGGCGGCTCAGGCCTTCATGGTCGTTCTTGCAGGAACCCAGAGCGTCGGCTTCATTCTTTTTGCGGTATTCTCTTTCTGCATAGCCCTGAGCTGCGCCTACGGTTTTGCTCTGTGCTGGCACATCCTGCTACGTGGCAAGGATGACTTCGGGCGCGACTATTACACCTTTGCTCTGGGTATGCGCTCGCGTCAGGCCGCCTACGCCGGTATGCTCGTCCTGCCTGTTTCCGCCGTGCAGTTCTGGATGTATCCCACTGTAGCGCTGGAATGGGCGCAGACGCTCCTTCCCGGCACCCGGGAATATGCCGAACTCATCCTTACCGGCGGCATGCTCTGTTTCCCTGTTGCCGTACTCTTCTGGTACATCATGTCGCGTTCTGCTCTTCCCATGCAGCGCCGCTCTCTGGCCTTCTTGGCTGTTATCATACTTGTCGCCGGAATCTACTGTGCGCTGGGACGCATCTGATTTGCTCACACTGTAAAAAAAGAGCGCTCCGACGTTTGCCGGAGCGCTCTTTTTTTACCATAAATTCGAGGAGGGCAGAGGAGTGACCGTTATCCGGCCATCCTGTTCGTACATGACCTCATAATATTGCAGACCTCCGCTGGACGTGGCCAGAACGCTGGGAAGCACCTGGGCCATCGTGTATATCAGATCCCGCTGATTGGGAGAAAGGGAAGAGCAGCGCAGAGCCGTACGCCAGATCTGCCGCTCTTTCTTCTGCGCTCCTTCCAGAGCATAGCTTTCAAACTGCAGATGTACCGTGTAGATGGTGCGCGACTCGACGACCGGGACATCATGGTACACGTATTCGACATGTCTGTGCCTTCCATGCCCGACCACGACCGGGTACGACTGTGTCGTCATCGTCGTGTAGGTCTCGACACGCGGTTCCTCATTCCAGAAGGACATCCGTGTCACATTATGGGCTATACTTTTGTCGAGAACGACATTCCAGCCCCTGGCGTTGAACACCGGCGTTACCAGCGTTTTGAGTTCACGAAAAAAGAGGTCGCTTTCCGCGATGTCCTCTCTTCCTGGCTCGATATAGTAATTGATTCCGCTCGCGATACTATCATCACGCATGGCATCGACAGCCACGGTATAGCTCTTTCCGCAGCCGACAAGCAGAAGGCTGATGAAGAGAAGGATAAGGCAGCTCATTTTTCTCATAGCTATCTCCTGCAAGAAGACCATGCAAAAAAGCCGCCGGAAAACTCCAGCGGCCTCTTTATGTCTGAATGGTGCGCCCGGCGAGATTCGAACTCACGGCCTACAGCTCCGGAGGCTGTCGCTCTATCCAACTGAGCTACGAGCGCATTGTTGGAGCGATCTCCAACGTGAAGGCACTATGCCTTGCGAAAGACGCCTTGTCAACGTCTTTTCCCACGGCAAACGCTAACGGAGTTTCACCGTCAACGGCCCATCCCGTTCAGGAACTCCTTATTATTTTTGGTTCCCTTCATCTTATCCAGCAGGAATTCCATGCTGTCGATGGGAGTCATGGGTGCGAGTATCTTGCGCAGTATCCAGACGCGGTTGAGAACTTCATCACCAAGCAAGAGGTCTTCCTTGCGTGTACCGGTGCGGTTGATGTCAATAGCCGGGAAAACACGCTTATCGGAAAGGTGACGATCGAGGTAGATCTCGCAGTTGCCGGTCCCCTTGAATTCTTCAAAGATAACTTCGTCCATACGCGAACCGGTATCTATGAGAGCGGTGGCAATGATAGTCAGAGAGCCTCCGCTTTCGATATTGCGGGCCGCACCGAAAAAGCGTTTGGGCCGCTGGAGAGCATTGGCGTCAAGGCCACCGGAAAGCACACGACCACTGGACGGAGTGACGGTGTTGTAAGCGCGGCCAAGTCTCGTGATGGAATCGAGAAGGATGACAACATCCCGCTTGCGTTCCACAAGGCGTTTGGCTTTTTCAAGTACCATTTCAGCCACCTGCACATGGCGTTGCGGCGGCTCGTCAAAGGTGGAACTCACCACTTCCGCATTTTTGACGGTACGTTCCATGTCGGTCACTTCTTCAGGACGTTCGTCCACGAGAAGGATGATGAGATACGCGTCAGGATAGTTGGCGTTAATGGCGTTAGCTATAGTCTGGAGCAGGATGGTCTTGCCAGTACGCGGCGGCGCCACGATGAGGGCACGCTGCCCTCGACCGATGGGAGACATGAGGTCGATGATACGCGACGACATGTTCTTCTGGTCGGTCTCCATACGGAACTGCTGATCAGGGTAAACGGGCGTCAGGTTATCGAAAAGCACGAGGTGCCGCGCTTTTTCAGGCGCCTGAAAACCTATTTCGTTTACTTTGACAAGCGCGAAATAGCGCTCTCCTTCCTTGGGGGGACGAATCTGGCCAGATACGCAGTCGCCTTTACGCAGATGGTAACGTCTGATCTGCGAAGGGGAAACATACACGTCATCTGGTCCCGCCATGTAGCTGCACAGCGGAGAACGGAGGAAACCGTATCCGTCCGGCAATATCTCAAGCACACCATCGCTGTGGATAACACCGTTCTGAGAGGCGCAGGCCTGGAGCAGGGCAAAGATAAGCTCCTGCTTGCGCATGGAACTGGCATCCTCAAGCTGATATTTTTCAGCAAGATCCATCAAGTCCTGCATTTTGCGGGTCTTGAGTTCCGTAAGATTGAGAACGCTTTCTTCGAGAATGGGATCTGCGATGTCAGTTTCGGGCTCGACAGGAGCTTTACGCTTCCGTATGGGCATAATGAAACCACCAGAATGTAAGGAGGGAGAAAAACGCTACAGACTCACTGTACTCGATACAAAGTGAGACGGCGAAAAAAGAGTTGTTGCGGTCACTATAAATCGACCGCTGGGTGAACTATAGAGCTTTTTATGGCTGATGGCAAGCACCGGCGGCCTTTCAGCTCTGCTACTGCGCTATTTCTTACGGGTATTGGCTACATTGATAGCACGTTCAGGACCATCCACGGCAAAACGGATGACAGCATCTATGATGTCCGGAAAAGCCTTTTCCACGGCATCCTTGTCAGGACCGAAGAAATGCCCGAGGACCCAGGAAGTGACCTGCTCTCTATCCTGCGGCTTTCCAACACCGACACGAAGCCGGTAGAAATCCGGCGTACCCAGACGCTGCTGTATGGATTTTATTCCGTTATGTCCGGCCGCGCCGCCACCTTTCTTGAGCTTCAGACGCCCCGGCTCCAGGTCGAGTTCGTCATGGACGACAAGGAGCTGTTCGGGTTTCAGCTTATAATATGCCATGATAGGCTGGACGGCATCGCCACTCAAATTCATATAAGTCTGCGGTTCGGCCACGAGCCAGCTCCCGCCACCGGGGATCTGGATGCGCCAGAGCAGGGCGTTGAACTTTGCGCCCGAAAGCTGTTCCGGTCTGCGCCCGGTTCCTCTTTCCACTTCTTCAAGCAGCATCTGTACGGCCATAAAGCCGATATTGTGGCGCGTACCCTGATATTTGGCACCAGGATTGCCAAGGCCGACGATAATTCCATTCAGATCCATGATATGTTCCGCATTATTGATTCAATAAAAATGTGACGTGGAAAATTTGCTTCAGAGAGGAACGACTGTCAAGTAGCGGGAGCCTTTCAGCGTGCGAATCTGGCCATGAACGCCAATCTTCCTTGGCATTCATGGGTTCAAGTGTTACAGCAATGGACACGGCGCACAGCAAAGCCGTGAAAAACATGGCAGGAGAAAATTATGCCTCAGCTTTATCGTCTGGATATCGTAGTGAATGAAGAAGATTTTCCCATGGCAGAAGCGCTTGTTGCGGAATACGCCGCGTCTGGCTGGGAAGAGGAATCCCTGCCTACGGGCGATATGCTGCTGCGCGTGACCTGTGAGCAGGAAGAAGAACGTGATGCGCTGGCCAGTGAGCTTTCCGCCGTTCTGCCTGATGCCTCTCTGACCAAGGAACTCATTCCCGATCAGGACTGGCTTGCCAACTGGCGCAGCTACTTTACGCCGGTCGAAGCTGGGGAGTTCCTGATCCTGCCGCCGTGGATGCGCGATGAAGACGCGCGCGGCAAGACGACCATCATCATCGAACCCAAGTCGGCGTTCGGTACGGGGCACCATCCCACGACGACCATGAGCCTCGAAGCCATCACGAGGCTCCATGCTGCCGGTATCCTGAAAGCCGGTCAGACCTTCCTCGATATGGGGACGGGAACTGGGATCCTGGGGATAGGCTGCGTGAAGCTCGGCCTAAGTGGCTTTGGTGCCGACATCGACCCTCTGTCCATCAGCAATTCCATCGAGAACTGCGAAATGAACGGGATAGGGGATATTTTTGAAATCCAGGAAGGCAGCGTCGAACTGGTTCAGGGGCGTACCTTCGATGTCGTCATCGCCAATATCCTTGCCGGGCCGCTGCGCGAAATGGCTCCTATGCTCCTGCCTCTGGTAAAGCCCGGCGGATGTCTCATCCTTTCCGGCTTCCTCGCCGTACAGGTTCCCGGCATGCTGGAGGCTTACGCTTCCATGGGCGAACCTGCACAGATCCGCACCCCTTCGCTTGCCAGCGATCCCACGCGCTCTGCCACAGCAGAACAGCCGGAAGCTGACGACTGGGTCTGTTTCTACTGGCCTAAATGATCCCCTTCTAATTGATGCAGAAAGCCGATGCCCTTACTCAAGGACATCGGCTTTTATCTTTCGTGGCGCGATCAGCCTTTACGGAACAGGATCTTCTGCAGGTCCACCACCGTAGCGGCGCCCCCCTTGCCCTTATCCGGGCAGATGATGGGATTATAGCCGAGGCGCATCGCTTGTTTCATGCGGATATCCTGACTGGAGACAGGCCGGATCTGCCCATTCAAGTCTACTTCCCCCCACAGAACACAACGCTCAGGAAGAGGGATATCGTAAAACGAAGACAGGATGGCGGCCACCAGCGCGAGATCGAGCCCGGGCTCCTGAAGACGCATGCCGCCTCCGACTTTGGCGTAGATATCGACCTGACCGAAATTCAAACGCAGGCGCTTTTCCAGCACCGCCAGAAGCAGATGGAGACGATTCACATCGAAGCCAAGACCGGTACGCCGCGGGATGGAAAGAAAACTCCGGGTGACAAGAGCCTGTATTTCCACAGCAAAGGGACGCTGCCCATCAATAGCCATGACGATGGCCGTGCCGCTGAGCGTAGTATCACGAGCCCCGAGAAAGAAAGTAGAAGGATCTTCCACTATCTCAAGCCCTTTCTGCACCATGCGAAAGATGAGAAGTTCCTGATTCGGCCCGAAACGGTTTTTCAGCACGCGAAGCATGCGGAACATCTCGCGCCTGTCGCCTTCAAGAGAAATGACCGTATCGACCAGATGTTCGAGAAGCCGCGGCCCGGCGAGATTGCCGTCCTTGGTGACATGCCCCACAAGCACCAGCGCCGTACCGGATCTCTTGCATCGCTCCACGAGTTCCGTAGCGACGGCACGCACCTGACTCACATTGCCGGGAAGCCCTTCCGCATTGTCAGAAGCGAGAGTCTGAACGGAGTCGACGATGAGCAGGGCAGGGGATTCATCAGGAGTTTCAAGGATACCGAAAAGATCCTCGACCCTGCTTGTGGATATGGCAAGCAGTGAATCATGAAGAACGCTAAGGCGCTCAGCACGGCTCTTGATCTGCGGAAGAGATTCTTCGCCGCTGGCATACACGACAGTTTTTCCATCGCGGGCTACCGCACCTGCCAGCTGAAGTAGAAGGGTGGATTTCCCGATACCCGGCTCACCGCCCACCAAGATGGCCGCCCCGGGGACAAAGCCGCGCCCGAGTATCCTGTCGAGCGCTTCCAGCCCGGTGCCGAATGCTGAATGATCGTGACTTGCGACATGCGCAAGCGGCTCTATGCGACTGGATGCCGTCAGCGCTTTACCGGAAGCTTTTCCCGAACTGCTTTGGGAAACTCTTGTCAGTTCAAGCGTATTCCAGGCCCGGCACTTGGAACACTGCCCCTTCCATTGTGAACTCTGCGCGCCACAAGCGCTGCATACATATACTTCACGAATCCTGGGCATAGTGGCTCCAAAAGGCAAAAATACGAGAAAGGCGAAAGAAAACCCTTCGCCTTTCTGAATGATAACGCTGAATTATTTGTCGAACAGGCTCACACGATGCAGATGACGGCCGCCTTCGAATTCCGTGGAGAGGAAAATGTCCACCATGTCGATGGCAATGCCGGGACCGGTCACACGTTCGCCAAGGCAGATGATGTTGGCGTTGTTGTGGGCGCGGGCATACGAGGCATGGAACTCAGTAGTGCAGACCGCGGCGCGGATCCCGGGAACGCGATTAGCGGCCATGCTCATGCCAAGACCAGTACCACAGACGAGAACGCCAAACGCATTTTCATCATTGAGGAGAGCATCAGTGACAGCACGTGCCTTGACAGGATAATCGCAGCTGCTGGCATCGGCGGGGCCCAGATCATGGACGTCATGCCCCTTTTTCTTAAGGTGCTGAACGAGCGTATTCTTGAGGTTGAAGCCACCATGATCGGAAGCAAGGTAGATAGTACTCATCGCTGTCTCCATTACGCAGTATAGTTCCTGCGGCCCAGTGCCGCTATCGAATCAGGGGAGTCACAGTAAAACCAGCGGGGATCTTCAGCTCAAGTCCTGGCGCCGAAGACTCGGGTTGGCGCTCTTTGACCTGCAGGACCAGCCGCTGTTCACCTTCAACGCTATGCATCCGCCCGGAAAGTCTGGACGGACGCCCCTGATCGTCATAGGTGATATCCATAGTCCATTTGCCGGGAACACTCAGCCGCACAGGCAGCGCATCGTGATCCAGCTCTACCTCGCAGTAGTCCGAATCAGGCAAACTGCATGTGTAGCTCACCCTCCCGTCATCACGTTTTTCGTAGCCCTCAGGCCTCAGCACGTCAAGAGCAGCCGCCATGCCGCCAGCCAGAAAATGATTGAGCTGCTGAATGGACAATGGCAGCGAAACCCCCAGAAGCCTGTGGAGACTTTCTCTGGAGGCGGCACCGAAATACGCCGCCTTCTCCTGCGGCACGACAAGCAGCATCTCGTCCCCGGAGAAAAGTATCCGTCCCACCATGGTTCCAAGCCCGGCGCTCAAGTCTACGCGGACCACACGGCCCTCCAGATCCTGCATCGCGGCAGGAGAAGAATCTCCCCCCGGCAGGCCGGACCAGATCAGGCAAGTGACTCGGTTCGTCTTGTTGACAGGGCCAAAGCGGAGACTGCACGACAGCAGATCATAGGAAACACTTTCCGAACGCTGAAGGAACCTCGCCCAGCGGGTCATGGCGTCATCCTGAACCACAAGTGGGGCCTTCTTGGCGGCACAACCAGAAAGAAGCAGAATCATTACGCAAAGCAGGAGAAAAAATCGCTTCATGGCTGGACCTTCTTCAGCTTTTCGCGAACACGATCCGCATCATCCTTAAAGTTAAACTTTAAGAATAACTCCATGGACTGCTGCCATGCCTGTTTTGCCCGAGCCCTGTCGCCGCGGGCTTTGGCGATATCCCCCAGATGCTCAATCATGGCGGGATCAACATTGCCTTTCTGGTTCGCAAGACTGACAGCCCGCTGGATATGCTTCCATGCCAGATCCAGCTCACCTCTCCTGAAATGAGCCCACGCCAGCGAGTCGACGATGAAATCGGCATCCGGCTCAGACTCCAGAGCCCGCTGAATCAGATCCAGCGCACGGTCAAGCTCAACACCTCGGTCAGCCAGATTGTAGCCGATGAAATTCAAGGCCATGGCATTTTCCGGAAATTTTACGATGAGCTTCTCCATCAGCACCATGGCTTCGTCGCGCTTGCCCTGCATTTCCTTGAGCAACGCCTGCTGGAGCAGAGCATTCTCATTATCGGGCTGAGCAGCGACGACCTTTGTCAGTAGCGAGCCTGCCTCCTCGAAGTTCTCCTGACGGATCAGAAGCTCGGCCAGCAGCATCGTAGATTCAAAATCGTCCGGGTGTACCTGAAGAAGTTCCCGAAGCGCAGAAACAGCTTCAGGAAAACGCTTCAGTTCGCACAGGATACGGACTCGAAGACGCAGCACCTTATCATGCTCCTCCCCATCTGCAGGAACGAGCGTGAGGAACTGAAGCGCACGATCGAGATCGCCTCCGCCCTCATACAACAGCGCCGCGTAGTAGAAATACAGGTCTGCAGGCATGTCGGGCAGTCTCGTCAAGCTAGACATCAACGACTCCGCCTGAGCGTACTGCTTTTCTTCCAGCAGTATGGCGGAAGCCGCCACAGCAAAACGAAGCGGGTCCTGTGACTCCGCTACCACAGAAATGGCATTTTCCGTATTCCCGCTACGAAGATGATAGCGCAGGAGAAAAAGACGCGCACTTCTGTTGTCAGGGTCCTCGCCGAGGAGACGCGTGTAGATCGTCATGGCTTCCCGGGCGCGCCCCTGTTCTTCCAGAGTAAGCGCAAGCAGCTGCCATGCTTCAGAATATTCAGGATCTTCTTCGACGGCTGCAGAAAGCTGTTTTTCTGCCTCCTGGAAACGTCGCTCCGCGCTCAGAGCCTGTGCATAGGAAAAACGGATCTGCGGTGTGAGCTTGTCCGCAGGAATCTTCTTGAACACGCTCATCGCATCTTCAGCACGAGCGCTTCTAAGCAAAGCAAGCGCAAGTTCCGCCTGCGCCTGAGCATCGTCAGGGTGCCTCCCTGCAAAACTTTCCAAGATACCGATAGCCTTCTCGCGCTCATTCTGCTGGATGAGAAGGTCTGCCCACAAGGCTATG
>JAFWYI010000214.1 GCA_017522745.1 Mailhella sp. | reverse complement strand
GCCATATCGCTGATGACCAGATCGAAGGGACCGGTCTCTTCCAGCAGGGCTTCGAATTCCGGCGTGCGCTCGAACACGTTCTCCTGAAGGAAGGTCACGTTCGGCGGGAACGTGGTCTCGGTGGTCTGCAGGTCAGCACCGATGACCCGGCCTCTCTCACCCACACGTTCGGCCGCATACAGCGTCCACGAGCCGGGGGCGGCACCAAGATCCAGCACCTTCATACCGGGCTTGAAAAGACGATAGGCCTTGTCCATCTCCTTAAGTTTATACACGGAGCGGGCAGGGTAATTCTCTTTCTTAGCCTTAAGGAAATAGTAGTCGCGATATTCTTTCATGGCAGCAGGGGACTGTTTACCGTATTTCTCAGCAGCAGCCAAGAAAAATCTGCGCTGCTGGAATTTTTTGCGGAAGAGAGTTTATCACAATAGACTCAACTTATCCAGTCGGAAATCATGGCTTTTCCCGGCAGATGACATAAATTTTTTCTGTGCTATGCTCATCTGAAATCGCCTTTTCCTCATTTTTTTAAAAAAATCTGAGAAACGACGCAAAAAGGGGGTTGACTTCTTATCAGGAATAGTTACTATCAGCTCAACAGTTCAGCAATGAACGACACCAAAAACAACACGCCAAACCATCAGGAGATATACCATGCCTTCCAGACTCGAAGTTTACAAATGCGCCCACTGCGGTAACATCGTTGAAGTCCTCCACGGCGGCAAAGCCCCCCTCATCTGCTGCGGCGAACCCATGAAGCTCCTCCGCGAAGGCCAGACCGACGGTGCCAGTGAAAAGCACGTTCCGGTCATCGAAAAGACTGAGAACGGTTACAAGGTCAGCGTGGGCTCCGTAGACCATCCCATGACCGAAGAACACTGGATTGAATGGATCGAACTCATCGCCGACGGCATCTCCTACAAGAAGTTCCTGAACCCCGGCGAAGCCCCCGTGGCCGAATTCTGCGTGAAGGCCGACAAGGTCACCGCCCGTGAATTCTGCAACCTCCACGGTCTGTGGAAGGCTGAAGCCTAATGAAGAAGCACATCTGCAATGTCTGCGGCTGGGAATACGATCCCGCCGCAGGCGATCCCGATAACGGCATCGCTCCCGGTACCGCTTTCGAAGATCTCCCTGAAGATTTCGTCTGCCCCGTCTGCGGCGCAGGCAAGGATGAATTCGAAGCCTCCGGCGAGGTCTCCCCTGCCGATGCCCCGGCTGAAGCCCCCGAGGATAACGACCCCTCGGCCATGTATCAGTGTCAGGTAAGCAACTGCGGCTACATCTACCGCCCCGATAAGGGCGACCGCAAGGGCAAGATCCCCGCAGGCACTTCCTTTGCAGACCTGCCCGAAGACTGGCATTGCCCCGTCTGCGGTGCTGGCAAGAAAATGTTCAAGAAGCTCGGCTGATGCCGGGCAGGAGGCCTCATGACTCTCTTCAAGACCGCTCCCGAAGTCCGCACCGATGAAGTCTTGACGGGGACCGGGGTCCGATTCGAACGGATCCGCCGCATCACCGGTTATCTGGTCGGCACGCTCGACCTCTTCAACAACGGCAAGCGCGCGGAAGAACGTGACAGAGTGAAACACATAACTATGGATGGACTCCATAGATAAGCACCAGGAGAATACAATGAGCAAGTACGTATGCAACGTTTGTGGTTGGGAATATGATCCTTCCGTCGGTGACCCCGATAACGGCATCGCACCCGGCACCTCTTTCGAAGACCTCCCTGAAGATTTCGTCTGCCCCGTCTGCGGTGCTGGCAAGGATGAATTCGAAGCCGCCTAAGTATTGGAATAACGGCGGGAGCCTCTACAGGTTCTCGCCTTTTTTATTTACTGTCAGACTCATGAACAATACGAGGGAATCATGAAGCCTGTTGAAATCAAAAAAGATATTTACTGGGTTGGTGCTGTCGATTTCGACATCCGCAACTTCCACCACTACAGCCGCTCCCCCGAAGGCAGCACCTATAATGCCTATCTGGTCTGCGATGAAAAGAATGTGCTTTTCGATACCGTGAACGTGCATGAATACGGCACTCTGGTGAAGCGCATCTCCGAGATCATCGAACCTCAGAAGATCGACTACATCGTATGCAACCATCTGGAACAGGACCATTCCGGCGCCCTGCCCCGCATGGTGGCCCTCTGCAAGCCCGAAAAGATCTTCTGCTCGCCCATGGGCTATAAGTCCATGACCAACATTTACGACACCACTGGCTGGCCTATCGAGATCGTGAAGGACGGCGACCGCATCAATATCGGCAAGCGCAACATCACCTTCCTTGAGACCCGCATGCTCCACTGGCCTGACAGCATGGTCTCCTACATCGAAGAAGACAAGGTCCTCATCAGCAACGACGCCTTCGGCCAGAACATCGCCAGCTCCTTCCGCTTTGCCGATGAAACCGACCACAAGACCATCCTGAACGCCACCAAGGGCTATTACTACAACATCGTTCTGCCCTACTCTCCTCAGGTCCTCAAGACTCTCAAGCGCGTCGCCGACCTCGGCATCCAGATCGACGTCATCGCTCCTGACCACGGTCTCATCTTCCGTACCCCCGAAGACGTGGCCTTCATCATCAACACCTACAAGGAACTGGCTGAACAGAAGCCCGTCTGCCGCGCTGTCATCGCTTACGACAGCATGTGGGGCGGAACCGCCAAACTCGCCGAAGCCGTGGCTGACGGCCTTGCCGATGAAGACGTTCCCTACACCCTGTACAATCTGCAGAACACCCATCCCAGCGAAGTGACCACCGCTCTCGCCGATGCCGGTGCCCTCATCCTCGGCTCCCCCACCCGCAACAACATGCCCATGGTCCACATGATGGCCTGCATCGCCCACATCAAGGGCCTGCGTCCGCAGAACCTCGTGGGTGCGGCCTTCGGTACCTACGGCTGGTCCGGCGAATCTCCCAAGATGATGGCCGACGCCCTTGCCGAAATGAAGGTGGACGTGGTTGCCGAACCTCTCAAGTGCTATTTCAACCCGCAGGAAGAAGATCTTGCCAAGGCGCATGAACTCGGCGTGACCGTTGCCCGTGCCCTGAAGGAAAAATGTGCGGGCTGATGCCCATCACAACCTGTAATTGATTGACCAGTCACGAAGCTATCTCTATCCTAGAGCGTGACTGGTCTTTTCTACCGAGGAATGGACTACGGTGGGCACCTTCCGCCCGATAACTTTCAAAGGAGCAAACTATGGATCTCGTACTCCTTTCACGCCTTCAGTTTGCCATGACCGTCTTCTTCCACTTCGTTTTCGTACCGCTCACGCTGGGCCTTTCCGTCCTGCTGGCCATCATGGAAACGATGTATGTCCGCACGGGCAACGAAGAGTACAAGCGCATGGTCAAATTCTGGGGAAAACTCTTCCTCATCAACTTCGTTCTGGGCGTGGTGACCGGTATCACCCTGGAATTCCAGTTCGGCACCAACTGGTCGCGCTACTCCGCCTTCGTGGGCGACATTTTCGGCTCACTGCTGGCTATCGAAGCTACTGTGGCATTCTTCCTTGAATCTACCTTCATCGCCGTGTGGGCCTTCGGCTGGGAACGCGTAAGCAAGAAGATGCACTGCTTCGCCATCTGGATGGTGGCCATTGCGGGCAATATCTCCGCCCTGTGGATCATCCTTGCCAACGGTTTCATGCAGAACCCCGTGGGCTACGTGATGCGCAACGGCCGCGCCGAACTCGACGACTTCTTCGCCGTTCTCACCAACCCCTATGCCTGGGGCGAATATTTCCACACCGTTTCCTCTGCCTGGATGCTCGGCGGCTTCTTCGTGCTCGGCGTTGCCGCATGGCACCTCGCCCGCAAGAACGAAGTCTCCCTCTTCACCAAGGCTGTGAAGATCGCCGCTCCCTTCACCCTCATCATGGCTCTGCTCGTGGCCGTTGCCGGCCATCATCAGGGCATGAACGTGGCCAAGCTCCAGCCTGCCAAGATGGCGGCCATGGAATCCCACTGGACCACCCAGAAGAACGCTCCCATGTACGTGTTCGTGTGGCCCGATCAGGAAGAAGGCCGCAACGCTATCGAAGCTCTGCCCATCCCCGGCATGATGAGCTGGATCGCTTTTGGCGATGCCAATGCCGAAGTCAAGGGGCTCTCCGACTTCCCGAAGGAAGATATCCCGCCGGTGCTTCCCACCTTCCTGACCTTCCGTTTCATGGTGGCTATGGGCGGCCTGTTCATCTTCGTGGCTGCCTGGGCCTGGTGGCGCCGCAAGGACATCGCATCCGACAAGTATCTCTCCAAGATCCTGCCCTGGATGATCCCTGTTCCGTATGTCGTCATCATGGCCGGCTGGACCGTGGCCGAAGTCGGCCGTCAGCCCTGGATCGTATACAACCTCATGCGTACCTCTGACGCTGTTTCCCCGGTCCCCGCGGAATCCGTGCTGTTCTCCTTCCTCGCCTTCCTCGGCATCTACACGCTGCTGGGCGTCCTCGACATCTGGCTGCTCCGCAAGTTCGCCCGGAAAGGCCCTGAACCCGCCAACCCCGCTGAGGAGGCGTAACTATGGAAACTATCTGGTTCTTCCTCTGGACGCTGCTCTGGGCCGTCTATTTCATCCTTGACGGCTTCGACCTCGGCATGGGCACCCTGATGCCTGCCATCTCCAAGAGCGATATGGATCGCCGCATCATCTTCAACGCGCAGGGCCCGTTCTGGGACGGCAACGAAGTGTGGCTCATCACCGCCGGTGGCGTGACCTTCGCCGCGTTCCCCAACGCCTACGCCGTGCTGTTCAGCGCACTGTACGCTCCTCTGCTCATCCTGCTCTTCTGCCTCATCTTCCGCGCTGTGGCTCTCGAATTCCGCAACAAGATCGAGAACCCCAAGTGGAAGGCTGTGTGCGATCTCGGTCTCTTCCTTGGCAGCTTCGCTCCCGCCCTGCTGCTCGGCGTGGCCTTTGCCAACCTGTTCATGGGTATCCCCATCGACCAGAACGGCGTGTATCACGGCAACCTCTTCATGCTGCTGAATCCCTACGGCCTCGCCGGCGGCGTCCTCTTCGTCCTTATGTTCTGCTACCACGGCGCTCTGTGGCTGGAACTCAAGTCCGAAGGTGAACTGCAGGCCCGCGCCCTCAAGGCTGCTCGTATCATCTGGCCCCTGCTTCTCGCCATGGTGCTGGTTTTCCTCGCCCTGAGCGGCGTCTATACCGATATGTACGAACGTATCGCGCAGCACCCCGTGGTCTGGTCCTTCCTGACCCTCGCCGTGGTGGGTCTGCTCGCTACCCGCCTCGCCCTCGGCAGCAGCACGCTGGGCGCCTTCGTCGGCAGCGCCGTGTTCATCCTCGGTCTGACCTTCTTCGGCGTGTTCGGTATGTACCCCGGCATCATCCTGTCCAGCATCGACCCGGCTTACAGCGTGACCATCTTCAACGGCGCTTCCAGCCCCCTGACCCTGAAGATCATGCTCGGCGTCACCCTCGCCGCCGTGCCCGTGGTCCTCGTCTACCAGGCCTGGGTGTTCTGGACCTTCCGCCACAAGGTGACCGAAGAAGCCATCAACAACGACAGCCACGCTTACTAAGATGGGATTTTTGTGGGGGAAATGATTTCCCCCACACCCCCTCGATTTATAAGGCCGCATATATCCGAACAAGTTCGGATATATGCGGCCTTATGTGTTGGGCCTGTAAGAAAACCTTCTGCTACGGTAAGCGATCACAAGGCATACCGAGAACTTTAAACGTCATCTTCACATTCATTACCGTATCCCTCTACCAATCAAACCACTCCGCACATAACACAGAAGGCGCCTCTGTTCCGAACGCAAGTTCGGGGCAGAGGCGCCTTCTGAATTATAGGGGTGTGGGGGAGATTATCTCCCCCACTCTCTCTTCTTAGTCGTTAGCGATGCCTTCAGCGAGGTCGCGGGCGAGGATAGAGCGGTCGACGAGGTCTTCGAGGAACTTGTCGGCGCGTTCCTTCTGGTTCGGCACTTCGATGTCCTGATTGACGTATTCGCGGTAGCCGGTACCTGCGGGGATGAGGCGACCAACGATGACGTTTTCCTTAAGGCCACGCAGGTAGTCATGCTTGCCCTTGAGGGAGGCTTCGGTGAGTACCTTGGTGGTTTCCTGGAAGGAAGCGGCGGCCACCCAGGACAGGGAGCTAAGAGAGGCCTGAGTGATACCGAGGACGAGAGGTTCGGCCACGGCGGGCTGACGGCCTTCGGCGATAGCCTTATCGTTCTCTTCCTTGAATTCCACCTTATCGACCTGCTCGCCCACGAGGAACGTGGTCTGACCCGGATCGATGATGCTGACCTTCTTGAGCATCTGGCGCACGATGACTTCGATGTGCTTATCGTCGATGCCCACGCCCTGGAAGCGGTACACTTCCTGGATTTCGTCCACGAGGTAGCGGGCAAGGAACTTTTCACCGCGGGTATGCAGGATGTCATGCAGTTCCGGATGGCCTTCGGTCAGCGGTTCGCCGGCCTCCACGTAGTCGCCATCGGAAGCAGTGATGTGCTTGCCCTTGGGGATGAGGTATTCCTTGGCGTCGCCCACTTCGGGGCGGACGATGATCTTGCGCTTGCCCTTGGATTCGCCGGAGTATTCCACGATGCCGGAGATTTCGGAGACGACAGCCATTTCCTTGGGCTTGCGGGCTTCGAACAGTTCGGCGACTCGGGGAAGACCACCCACGATGTCCTTGGTCTTGGAGGTTTCACGAGGCTTACGAGCGATGATATCACCGGCCTGAACGGCTTCGCCGTCCTTCACCATGATAAGGGCGCCCACAGGCATGGTGTAGGTAGCATCGATAACACCGGTACCCTGCGCGGAAGTGCGGGTCTTCGTCGTGCCGTCAGCATCGATGATGGAGATGGCGGGACGGAAGTTGGTGGTACGGTATTCCATGATGGTACGGGTGGACTGACGGGTGGCGTCGTCCATCTTTTCCTGCACGGTCTTACCTTCGATGATATCCTTGAAGCGGATGAAACCGTCCACTTCAGTGATGAAGGGTTCGTTGAACGGATCCCATTCAGCGAGCATCTTGCCCTTCACGACTTCTTCGCCCTCGGTAACGTAGAGCTTAGCGCCGTTGGGCAGGATGTACTTTTCAGCTTCGCGGCCCTGATCGTCCACGATGACGAGCTGACCGCTCTTGCCGATGACCATGGCCACGCCGTCACGGTTGATGACGGACTTGACGCGGGCAAGGCTGATACGGCCGGAGTGCTGAGCTTCAAAGCTGGACTTGGCGACCTGAGCGGAAGCGGTACCACCGATGTGGAAGGTACGCATGGTGAGCTGCGTGCCGGGTTCACCGATGGACTGAGCGGCGATGATACCAACGGTTTCGCCCACGTTGACCAGATGGCCACGAGCGAGGTCACGGCCGTAGCACAGAGCGCACACGCCGCGTTCGGACTGGCAGGTCAGAGCGGAACGGATGGTCACAGTGCCCACACCGGCTTCGTCCAGAGCGCCGGCCACCTTCTCGTCAACAAGGGTGTTGGCGGGGAAGAGTTCTTCTCTGGTGATGGGATGCTTCACGGGGTAGAGCAGCACGCGGCCGATGATGCGTTCACGCAGCGGGATCTTGATCTCGTTGCCTTCACGCAGAGCGGTCATTTCGATGCCGTCCACGGTGTTGCAGTCTTCCTGAGACACGATGACATCCTGAACCACGTCCACCAGACGGCGGGTGAGGTAACCGGAGTTAGCGGTCTTAAGAGCGGTGTCGGCCAGACCCTTACGAGCGCCGTGGGTGGAGGTGAAGTACTGCAGCACAGTAAGACCTTCACGGAAGCTCGCGGTGATGGGCGTTTCGATGATGGCGCCGGAAGGCTTGGCCATGAGGCCGCGCATGCCGCCGAGCTGACGCATCTGGTCGGCGTTACCTCGGGCACCGGAGTTGGACATCATGAAGATGGGGTTGAAGCTGGTGTCGTTGGCTTCACGGCCCGTCTTTTCGTCCACAACGTGGTCCACAGAGATCTCACGCATCATTTCCTTGGAAATGTTGGTGGAAGTCTGAGACCACACGTCAACCACCTTGTTGTACTTTTCAGTACGGGTGATGATACCGTTGCGGTACTGCTGTTCGATGTCGTCCACTTCAGCCTGAGAGGCGGAGATGATGGCCTTCTTCTTGGAAGGAATGGTCATATCCTTGAGGCCGATGGAGATACCGGCGCGAGTGGAGAACTCGTAACCGATGTTCTTCAGCTGGTCGCAGAGGATGACGGTGTTCTTGATGCCGGCGGCCTTGTAGGCGATGCCCACGAGCTTACCAATGGCCTTCTTGGTGAGGACCTTGTTCACTTCTTCGAAGGGAATGACGTGAGGCAGGCGTTCCCACACGAGGATACGGCCACAGGTGGTATCCATGAGTTCGTCTTCGCCCTTGGCATTCTTCATGCGCACCTTGATGCGGGCGTGCAGATCGAGCTTCTTGGCGTCGTAAGCGGCTTCAACTTCCCACGGGCCGCAGAAGGTCATGCCTTCGCCCTTGCAGAAGGAGCGATCGACCGTGGTGTAGTACAGGCCGAGGACCATGTCCTGCGAGGGGATGATGACAGGGCTGCCGTTAGCGGGAGACAGAATGTTGTTGGTGCTCATGAGGAGCACGCGGCATTCGATCTGCGCTTCCACGGAAAGCGGGATATGCACGGCCATCTGGTCACCGTCGAAGTCAGCGTTGTACGCCGTACAGACGAGGGGATGCAGACGGATGGCCTTACCTTCGACCAGCTGGGGTTCGAAAGCCTGGATACCAAGACGGTGCAGAGTAGGAGCGCGGTTGAGGAGCACGGGGTATTCGCGCACCACTTCGGCAAGGATATCCCACACCACCAGCTCTTCGCGTTCCACCATCTTCTTAGCGCTCTTGATGGTAGAGGCATGACCTCTCTTCTCAAGTTCGGAGTAGATGAAGGGCTTGAAGAGTTCGAGGGCCATCTTCTTGGGAAGACCGCACTGGTGCAGCTTCAGAGAAGGACCGACGCAGATAACGGAACGGCCGGAGTAGTCAACACGCTTACCGAGCAGGTTCTGACGGAAGCGGCCTTGCTTACCGCGAAGCATCTCGGAGAGAGACTTCAAGGGGCGGTTGGAGGGGCCGAGAACCGGCTTACCGCGCTTGCCGTTGTCAATGAGGGCGTCTACAAACTCTTGAAGCATACGCTTCTCGTTGCGGACGATCAGCTCAGGCGCACGCATCTCGATCATCTTTTTCAGACGGTTGTTACGGTTGATG
>JAFWYI010000213.1 GCA_017522745.1 Mailhella sp. | reverse complement strand
CCCTCACCGCAGCAGAGTCCCTTACGCTCCTCTCAAGGACGTGGAACCTCTGCTCACTTTCGGATTGGCCTCTCCTGTCCTCGTCACCAGACCGGACGCCCCGTGGAAGTCTCTGAACGATCTCCTTGCGGCCGCCCGGAAAGCACAGCGCCCCATGCGTATCGGCGTGCCCGGCATAGGTACCCCTTCACACATCGCGCTCGTCATGATGACCAAAAAGGATCCTGCGCTTTCCTGGCGCTTCATACCTTTCAACGGACCGGGAGAAGCCGAAGCCGCCCTGCTGGGCGGACACGTGGACGCTGCCGCCAGCGGAGCCCTGCTCCGCATCCGTAGCGGACAGCTCCAGCCGCTTCTCGTGCTGGCAGGTCTGCCTTTGCCAGCGCTGCCTTCCATTCCCTCACTTGCTGATGCCGGTTTTTCCGATCCCGGCCGCGGCGATTCCGCCTTCCTTCTTCTGGCCCCCTCGGGCCTGCCCGAAGAAACGGCGAAGCGCCTTGAGGCCGCCTTCGAAAAGGCCGCACGCAGCGAAGCCTTCCGCAAGGCTCTTGAAAAAACTTCTGTTGCCCCGCTGCTCCTGAACAGAGAGCAGAGCAGGAGTTTCCTTGAAGAGGCATGGCGGAATGAAGGCCCCATTCTTGAGGCGGCGGGAGTTTCGTAACGCGCCGTCGATACCTCCGGGCGAAAAGGTCGTCACATCTTTTCTCTTCTGGAGGCATACTGGATTTTAGACCCAGACTGTACTACATTGAAAGCAGTTTTAGGATCGAATCAGGAGGATACCTACATGTCTTGCAACTGCCAGAGCAAATCCATCGACCTTGCTCCGCTGATGGACATTCTGACCCCCTATAAGCAGAACCCCAAGGGCGCTCTCATCCCCGTTCTGCAGCAGGCTCAGGATGTTTACGGCTACCTTCCTCAGGAAGTTCTGGAAGTCATCGCTTCCGAACTCAGAATCCCTGTCGCTGAAGTTTTCGGCGTGGTCACCTTCTACGCCCAGTTCCACCTTACCCCCCGCGGTAAGAATATCATCCGCATCTGCCAGGGCACTGCCTGCCATGTACGCGGCGGCAAAACCATCCTCGAAGCCGTGAGCAAGCACCTGAACATCAAGGCCGGCGAAACCACTCCCGACCTGAACTTCACCCTTGAGACCGTGGCCTGCCTCGGTGCCTGCGGCCTT
Source organism: Mailhella sp. (assembly GCA_017522745.1). Lineage (GTDB taxonomy): Bacteria > Desulfobacterota > Desulfovibrionia > Desulfovibrionales > Desulfovibrionaceae > Mailhella. The sequence continues at coordinate 2,772 of JAFWYI010000213.1, read as the reverse complement.
GCTCCTGTTATGATGGTCAACGACAACACCCACGGCCGTCTGACTCCTGCCGACATCCCCGGCATCCTCGACAGCTACCTGGCCTAAAAGAGAGGACGATATGCGCGAACTGAAAAAACTCACTTCCGTTGAAGAACTCAACAAGCTGAAGGAAGAAGCTTCTTCTCTCGTGAGCCTGCGTCACTACGACCGTAAGGAAAACGAAGAGAAGCATCAGATCCTCATCTGCGGCGGCACCGGCTGCTCCTCTTCCGGCTGCGGTGCCGTGAAGAACGCCCTTCAGGCTTCCATCGACGCCCATGGCCTGCATGACAAGGTCGATATCGTCGTCACCGGCTGCCACGGCTTCTGCGAAGTCGGTCCGCTGGTCATCTTCTACCCCGGCGGTCTCTTCTATGTCCGCGTCACCCCCGAGGACTGCGAAGAACTCATCCAGACCACCGTCATCGAAGGCAAGGCTGTCGAACGCCTGCAGTTCAAGGCTGAAGGCCAGGAATCCAGCCTCACCTACCACGACGTGAGCTTCTACAACCTCCAGAAGCGTATCGTGCTGAACAACTGCGGCCGCATCGATCCTGAAAACATCTTCGAATTCATCGCCCGCGGCGGCTATCAGGGCATCGCCAAGGCCATCAGCATGGGCCGTCAGGCTACTCTGGACGAAGTCCTCAAGTCCGGCATCCGCGGTCGCGGTGGCGCTGGCTTCCCCACCGGTCTCAAGTGGAAGTTCATGGCTTCCGAACCCGCCGAACCCAAGTACATGCTCTGCAACGCTGACGAAGGCGATCCCGGCGCGTTCATGGACCGTTCCATCCTCGAAGGCGACCCCAACGCCGTCATCGAAGGCATGCTCATCGGCGCCTGGGCTACCGGCGCTACCGAAGGCTATGTGTACGTCCGCGCCGAATATCCTCTGGCCATCAAGCGCCTTGGCATCGCCCTTGCTCAGGCTGAAGCCCTCGGTCTCATCGGCGACAACATCCTCGGCTCCGACTTCTCCTTCCATCTGAAGATCAAGCAGGGCGCCGGCGCCTTCGTGTGCGGTGAAGAAACCGCTCTCATGCGCTCCATCGAAGGCAAGCGCGGCATGCCTCGCGTGTGTCCTCCCTTCCCCGCCAAGCAGGGCCTGTGGGAAAAGCCCACCGTCCTCAACAACGTTGAGACCCTGGCCACCATCGGCTACATCATCAACGTTGGCGCCGACGAATACCGTAAGGACGGCACCGAAAAGTCCCCCGGCACCAAGATCTTCGCCGTTACCGGCAAGGTGAACAACACCGGCCTCGTCGAAGTGCCCATGGGCGTCACCATGCGCCACATCATCTTCGACATCTGCAACGGCATCAAGGACGGCAAGCAGTTCAAGGCCGTGCAGATCGGCGGCCCCTCCGGCGCCTGCCTGCCCGCCTCTCTCCTCGACAACGTCGTCGACTACGACTCCCTCTCCGCTGCTGGTGCCATGATGGGCTCCGGTGGTCTCGTGGTGGTGGACGAAGACACCTGCATGGTCGACCTCGCCCGCTTCTTCCTCACCTTCACGCAGGCTGAATCCTGCGGTAAGTGTACCCCCTGCCGCGAAGGCTCCAAGCGCATGCTCGAAATCCTCGAACGCATCTGCGCTGGCAACGGCAAGGACGGCGACATCGAAACTCTGGAACGCCTGGCCCAGACCATGCGCACCTCTTCTCTCTGCGCCCTCGGTCAGACCGCTCCCAACCCCGTTCTGTCCACCCTGCGCTTCTTCCGTTCCGAATACGAAGCCCACATCAACGAAAAGCGCTGCCCCGCCGGCGCCTGCTCCAGCCTGATGCAGTACAGCATCGACCCGGCCAAGTGTAAGGGCTGCACCGCCTGCGCCCGTGTCTGCCCCGTTGGCGCTATCAGCGGCAAGGTGAAGGAAGCTCACGTGATCGACACTGCCAAGTGCATCAAGTGCGGCTCCTGCATGGAAAAGTGTAAGTTCGGCGCTATCAGCCGCAGCTAAGCCTGTTGAGGAGAAACTACTATGAGTGATATGATTACTCTGACTATAGACGGCCAGAAAGTCACCGCTCCCGCTGGCTCCACCATTCTGGAAGCCGCGAAACTGGTCGGCATCGACATCCCCACCCTCTGCCATCATCCGCTGCTCCGCCCTGAAGGCGCCTGCCGCGTGTGCGTGTGCAAAGTGACCAACGCCCGTTCCTTCCTGCCCGCCTGCATCGCCAAGGCCACCGAAGGCATGGAAGTGTTCACCAAGGCTCCTGAAGTTCTGGAAGCCCGTAAGAACATCGTGGAACTCCTGCTCGCCAACCATCCCAAGGACTGCCTCGCCTGCGCCCGTTCCGGCAACTGCGAACTCCAGACCGTGGCTCAGAACCTCGGCATCCGCAAGGTCGGCTTCGAGTACAACCGTCCTGAAATGAAGATCGACGACAGCAACCCCTGCATCGTCCGCGATCCTTCCAAGTGCATCCTCTGCGGCCGATGCGTGCGTATGTGCGCCGAAGTCCAGGGTGTGAGCATCTACTCCTTCGCCTACCGCGGCCTGAACGCCAAGGTCATCCCAGCCTTCGACCTCGGCCTCGGCGAAGTTTCCTGCACCTTCTGCGGCCAGTGCCGCAAGGTCTGCCCCACCGGCGCCATCACCTACAAGCGTGATATAGACCGCGTGTACGAAGCCATGCGCGACCCCGATAAGGTCGTCATGGTGCAGACTGCTCCTTCCGTCCGTGTGGCTATCGGCGAACCCTTCGGCGCCAAGCCCGGTGACATCTCCACCGGTAAGATGGT
>JAFWYI010000212.1 GCA_017522745.1 Mailhella sp. | reverse complement strand
TACTCGTCAACAGCAGCCATGAGCTCCTGGATGCAAGCATATTCGGGAGCAGCGGGATCCTTGGAAGCGCTGTCCAGAGCAAGGAAAGCGGAACCCTTGATGATGGGGGTATCGTCGCCGGGGAACTCGTACTCGTTCAGAAGATCGCGGATCTCCATCTCGACGAGCTCAAGGAGCTCTTCGTCGTCGACCTGATCGCACTTGTTCATGAACACAACGATGTAGGGAACGCCAACCTGACGGGAGAGCAGGATGTGCTCACGGGTCTGGGGCATGGGACCATCAGCAGCGGAAACGACCAGGATAGCGCCGTCCATCTGAGCGGCACCGGTGATCATGTTCTTAACATAGTCAGCGTGGCCGGGCAGTCCACGTGAGCATAGTGACGGGTTTCGGTCTCGTACTCAACGTGAGCGGTGTTGATCGTGATGCCACGGGCCTTCTCTTCGGGCGCCTTGTCGATCTCGTCATACTTCATGGCGGCAGCGCTGCCCAGCTGTGCGAGAGTCATAGTGATAGCGGCGGTCAGAGTGGTCTTGCCGTGGTCAACGTGACCGATGGTACCGATGTTTACGTGCGGCTTGGTGCGTTCAAACTTTGCCTTAGCCATTGGAATATTTCCTCCTTGTTTCGAAAACAGTCAGTTGTTTTACGATCGAAGCAGCAAATGCTGTGTGTTTTGATTAACCCTTGCGGGCGCCGGTGACCTTCTCAGCGATGGCCTTGGGCACTTCCTCGTAGTGATCGAACTGCATGGTGAACAGTCCGCGGCCCTGGGTACGGCTGCGCAGGTCGGTGGCATAGCCGAACATCTCAGACAGCGGCACGAAGGAGTGCACGGTCTGCTCGCCCATGCGGGCTTCCATGCCTTCGATGCGGCCGCGGCGGCTGGAGATGTCGCCGATGACGTCGCCCATGTACTGCTCGGGGATGATGACTTCAACCTTCATCATGGGCTCCAGCAGGCAGGGATCAGCCTTCGTGAGGGCTTCCTTGAACGCCATGGAACCGGCGATCTTGAAGGCCATTTCGGAAGAGTCGACGTCGTGGTAGCTGCCGTCGAAAACGCTGGCCTTGAAGTCCACAACTTCGAAACCACCCAGGATACCGCTCTGAGCGGCCTCGCGGATGCCGGCGTCGATGGGAGCGATGAATTCCTTGGGAATCACGCCGCCAACGATGTTGTTTTCGAAGCTGTAGCCCACGCCGGGCTCGACGGGAGAAATCTCGATCCAGCAGTGACCGAACTGGCCGTGACCACCGGTCTGGCGCACATAGCGGCCTTCGGCCTTGGCGGCGCGGCGGATGGTCTCGCGGTAGGCAACCTGGGGCTTACCAACGGTGGCTTCCACCTTGAACTCGCGCATGAGGCGGTCAACAATGATCTCCAGATGCAGCTCGCCCATGCCGGCGATGATGGTCTGGCCGGTCTGCTGGTCGGTGTAGGTCTTGAAGGTGGGGTCTTCCTCAGCCAGCTTGACCAGCGCCATGGTCATCTTTTCCTGACCGGCCTTGGTCTTGGGCTCGATGGCAACCTGGATAACGGGATCCGGGAACTCCATCGACTCGAGGATGACGGGGTTCTTCTCGTCGCACAGGGTATCGGCGGTGGTGGTGTCCTTCAGACCCACGATGCCGCAGATGTCGCCGGTGTAGACGGTTTCGACTTCTTCGCGGTGGTTGGCATGCATCATCACCAGACGGCCGATGCGCTCGCGCTTGCCCTTGGTGGAGTTGTAAGCATAGCTGCCGGACTCCAGCACGCCGGAGTATACGCGGCAGAAAGCCAGCTTGCCGACGAAGGGGTCGGTCATGATCTTAAAGGCCAGAGCGGAGAAGGGCTCTTCATCGGCGGCCTTGCGCTCCAGTTCCTTTTCAGGATCATCGGGATCGATACCCTTGATAGCGGGGATATCGACAGGAGAGGGCATGTACTCGATGACCGCGTCCAGCAGGGGCTGCACGCCCTTATTGCGGTAAGAGGTGCCGCACAGAACGGGGTTCATCGCGCAGTCGATGGTGGCCTTGCGGATAGCGGCGTTAATTTCTTCAACGGTCAGCTCTTCGCCTTCGAAGAACTTCTCCATCAGGGTTTCATCGCTTTCCGCAACGGACTCGATGAGCTTCTGATGATATTCTTCGGCCAGCTCCATCAGATCAGCGGGGATCTCTTCGTCGCGAACGTCCTTGCCCTCGTCGTCGTAGTAGACTTCAGCGCGCATGCGCACGAGGTCGATGATGCCCTTGAAATCGGCTTCCTTGCCGATGGGCAGCTGGATCGGAACGGCATTCGCGCCCAGACGTTCCTTCATCATGTCCACAACGCGGAAGAAGTCCGCGCCCATGATGTCCATCTTGTTGACGTACGCCATGCGGGGAACACGATACTTGTTGGCCTGACGCCATACGGTTTCACTCTGGGGTTCAACGCCGCCCTTGGCACAGAAGACGCTCACAGCGCCGTCCAGCACGCGAAGGGAACGTTCCACCTCAACGGTGAAGTCCACGTGACCGGGGGTGTCGATGATATTGATGCGGTGGCCTTTCCACTGACAGGTGGTAGCAGCGGAGGTGATGGTGAT
>JAFWYI010000211.1 GCA_017522745.1 Mailhella sp. | reverse complement strand
TCCCATTCCGAACTCGGCAGTCAAGCTCTTCATCGCCCATGATACTGCATATCCTTGTGTGGGAAAGTAGGCCGATGCCAAGGTTTTCTTTCGAAAGGTCGTCTTATGACGGCCTTTCTTCGTTTAAACCGCCCCGCGTATCCTCGTCTGTCTGCGACTGACTCGATGCCCGGGGCGGTTTTTGCGTTTGGGGGAAGGGGCTGGGAGCTGGTGTTTTTTACGCTTTCCTTGTTTTTTAGGGCTAATGATACTAGAAAGGAGACGAACAGGAATATCCATCCTCTTTTCGACCTCAGGCTGAAGGGAGCGTTTCTATGAAAGAAGTATTCAGGCAAGCGGACCGAGAGGCGTACATCACTCTTGGAATTTACGTTTTTTTCTTTCTCTGGTGGACGGTATTCGCCTTCGGTCTGGGGGCCGGTGATCCCGAGGGATACAGTTATGTGTTCGGCCTTCCAGCTTGGTTTTTCTATAGCTGTGTTGCCGGCTATCCCGTGATCACCCTTATCCTTTGGTTTGTTATCCGGAAATTCTTTGCAGACATCCCCTTGGATGTTTCGGAAGCGGATGAACAGGAGAAGGAGAACGAAGCATGATGTCAGCGCTGCTTCCCCTCATAGCGTATCTTCTGTTGACGCTTGTGCTTGCGGTATGGGTGCAGCATCGTGCCAGATCCGGCGCCTCTCGTAATATCGTTGAAGAATACTTCATAGGTGGCCGTTCCATGGGGGGCTTCGTGCTGGCCATGACCATCATCGCCAGCTATACCAGTGCCAGTTCCTTTGTCGGCGGCCCCGGTGTGGCGTACAGTCTTGGTCTGGCTTGGGTATTGCTTGCCATGATACAGGTACCCACCACATTTCTCACGCTTGGTGTACTTGGCAAGCGCTTTGCCATCATCGGACGCCGTATAGGTGCTGTGACTATAACGGATTTCCTTTATGCACGCTACAAAAGTGATGTCGTCGTCATCCTTTGTTCTGTGGCGCTGCTTGTGTTTTTTGCGGCTTCTATGGTGGCCCAGTTTATTGGCGGCGCTCGACTTTTTCAGGCTGTGACGGGCTATCCGTATGAGGCCGGGCTGGCGTTGTTCGGCATCACTGTTGTCATTTATACGTCTGTAGGTGGCTTCCGCGCTGTCGTCGTCACTGACGCGCTTCAGGGGATAGTCATGGTCGTGGCTTCGGTCGTCGTTTTCATGACAGTCCTTGAGGTTGGCGGAGGCATGACACAGTGCATGCAGACCCTGAAGGATATCGACCCCGGACTCATCACTCCATCCGGGGCAGGGGGGAAGGTTCCGGCGCCTATGCTGTTTTCCTTCTGGGTGCTGGTGGGGCTTGGCATCCTTGGCCTGCCGCAGACCACGCAGCGCTGTTTCGGCTATAAGGACTCCAAGTCCATGCATAATGCTATGATAATGGGAACGCTCATCATCGGTTTCCTGCTGCTGTTCATGCATCTTGCAGGCGTTCTGGGGCGCGCTGTCATGCCCGGATTGTCTTCGGGTGACCTCATCATCCCATCGCTTATCCTGGAGTTTCTGCCGCCGTTCTGGGCCGGTATTTTCGTAGCTGGGCCGCTGGCCGCCATCATGTCTACGGTAGATACGATGCTGTTGCTGGTGTCGGCGGCTATCATCAAGGATCTCTATATCCGCTACAATCTCAAGAATGACGCTTCTCGGATATCCGCAAAGAAACTTGGTCGCATGAGTTTCGGCTGTACCATTGCCGCGGGTCTTCTTGTTTTTGCGGCGTCGTTCAACCCGCCTGATCTTCTGGTGTGGATCAATCTCTTTGCTTTCGGTGGGCTGGAAGCTGTCTTCCTGTGGCCCATCATCCTCGGGCTTTACTGGCGCAAGGCCAACGCGGCAGGCGCTGTGTTTTCCATGCTTGCTGGCCTGACCGTGTTCATATTCATTTCTGTATTCAATGTTCCCCTTGGTGGCGTACACGCCATCGTGCCTACATTGACGATATCGTTCTTTGCGTTCGTCCTGGGAAATCGCTTTGGCGATCCTGTGAGCCCGGAAGTGCGGCGGCAGTTCTGGGGCGAGTAAGTCAGCTATAAAAAAAGGCGTTCCATCGAAGGAGCGCCTTTTCGTTTTCAGACTATCGTTTGGTTTCCAATTTTTTCCAGCGGCAAAGCAGTTTTTCCGTGATGTGGCAGGTCTCGTAGACCATGAGACCCAGCAGGCTCATGGACAGGATGCCGCAGAACATTTCCAGCTGATCTCCGCGTCCCCAGGCATCCATGATGATGAAGCCGAGGCCGCTTTGCGTAGCGAAGGATTCTGCCATGAAGAGGACGGCTACAGCCGTTCCGCTGGCGACCTTGAGCGAGGTCATCGCGTCGGGCAGGGCCGCAGGAACGAGGACATGCCGTATGAGCTGTGCGGGAGAGCCGCCCAGCGTACGGAAGGATTCCAGATAGCGGCCATCCAGATGGCGTATGCCGTCGCGGGTGACAACGAGGATCTGATATCCGGTGGTCAGAGCGATGAGCAGTATCTTGGAAAGATCGCCCAGCCCGAACAGCGTGAGGAAGACGGGCAGGAGTACGATCTTGGGCAGCGGATAAGTGAGGAAGACCATGGGGGATATGAACCGGTCGATGCGGCGCTTGTAGCCGAGGAATATCCCCAGCGGGAAGGCCGTCACCCAAGCCAGTATCATGGCCGTGGCAACGCGGAAGGCACTGCTTCGGATATGTCCCCACAGATCATTGCCGCGAAGGGCGTCTACCCATGCGGCAAGCACGTCCAGAGGCGCGGGAAGGATGTATGGCCCCAGCGCCCAGGCCCCTATCTGCCATAATGCCAGAAGAGCAAGGAAGGCCACTACATAGCGGAAGAGGATATCCAGCACTCTCATGCAAGCCCTCCTTCTGCGCTGTCAGTATCGTCGGGCCCATTGTTTTTCTGGGCGGCTTCCAGCGCTTCATGTACCTGCCGGATAAGGGAGAAGTACACATCGCTGTTACGGCTTGAGGCATCCCCGAAGCAGGGATTCTCCACCCAGAGTACACTTCTGGCCGGTCTTCCGCCAAGGACCATGATGTAGCGTCCAAGGAACACGGCTTCTGCGACATTATGCGTGACCAGCATGAAGCTCATGCGGCGGCGTTTCCATACGTCGAGAAGTTGATTCTGTAGATGTTCGCGGGTGATGGCGTCCAGTGCGGCGAAAGGTTCGTCCATGAGCAGGAGGTCCGGCCGGGAGATGAGGGCGCGGCCGATGGCCACACGCTGGCGCTGGCCGCCGGAAAGCTGGACAGGATAGCGCTGGGCCAGACCGCCCAGTCCCAGCTCTTCCAACATAGCCTGAGCGGCTTCAAAACGCTCCTTCCGTCCAATCCCCTGAAGCTGTAAGGGCAGGGCCAGATTATCGCGGACGGTTTTCCACGGAAAGAGTCCATAATCCTGAAGGATGAACGCAGAACGGCAGTTTTCGGGCAACAGGATATGGCCTTCGTCAGCCTTGGTAAGCCCGGCCACCATGGAGAGCAGGGTGCTTTTACCGCAACCGGAAGGGCCGATGATGGACAGGGAGGCTCCGGCGGGCAGCTCGAACGAAATGTCGCGGAGTACGCAGGCCTTCCCAAAGCTCTTACCGAGCCCGGAAATTCGGAGCGGAGCGGTCAGGTCCATCGTTACTTATCCTGAAAGATGATGTCGCCGTAGGCAGGGAGTTCTTTTTTCAGGAGGCGTCCGTTCTTCATCCAAGCGGCGCGGCGCTGAAGATCATCCTCGGTGGGCAGGATGAGCGGAGTGCCGCCCACGAAGCGCAGCATGGTATAATGGGGGGCCGCCTGAGGAGAGAGGAGCCGGAATTTCTGCATCATGGTCTTGTATTTTTCAGGATCGGCATTGATGCGGGCGGCTTCTTCGGCAAGGGCGGCACGGAAACGCTTCACGCGGTCGGTGAAGGCGGCATCCACACCGCCATCGGGCTTTCTGAGGGCGATGACAGCCAGAGGCATGTTGAGTTTGCGGTCGTCCAGAAGAACGCGTGCGCCCTGCCCTTCCACGAGCGAGAGAAGAGGTTCAGGCAGAAGGGCAGATTCCATCTGGCCGGCGAGAAGCATCTGGAGGCGGACAGGGATCTGACGGATATCGCGTTTTTCCAGAGAACCGGCGGCTCCTTCCTGTTCCAGAAGGGCATCCAGCACCAGTTCCACGATGGTGGCACGGCCGATGGCACAGGATTTGCCCTTGAGTTCTTCCAGTGTTTGGACCTTGGAGCGGGGGCTTACGGCGAGACCGAAGAAACGAGCGTCCGGAGAGGAATGCGAGGTCGTGGCGATAACCATCAGCGGAACGCCGTTTTCATTCTGCATGAGGACGTTGACGATATCGCCGAAAAGTCCACCCAGAGAACCGGCACGCAGAGCGGCCCCGAGCTCCAGAGCGCTCTGGAAAGGCACGACTTCCACATCCAGGCCATGAGCGGTGAACACGCCGTCTTCTTTGGCGGCATAGAGGATGAGCGAGTCGGCAGCGGGAAGGGCGCCTATCTTGAGAGCATCAGCGGCCTGAGCCGAAGGCGTAAGAAAGAGAGCCGCGGCCAGAGAGAAGGCCGCAAATATTTTTTTTATGGACATGAGATATCTCCAGAAAGGATTTTTCGCTCAACGAACGGAGTTACGCCGAAGGGCAGGAGCGTTCTATGAATTCTATCGTGAAACGGATGGTATCGCGAGTGAGGGGTTCACAGGCATGGGGAGGATCGGTCTTCTGGAATCCGCCGGGGCGCAGTTCGCGGCAGAGCAGGGAACCGAAGCGGCCGGTGAAGGCTTCTGCGAAGAGGTAGCATATCTTGGCGGTCTTTTTATCGGAATATCCTTTCAGAGCGCCGTAGATGCCTATGAACATGAGGGCGCCTTCCACGAGACCGCACTGTGCGCGGAAACGCCCTGCTCCGTGCATGCCTGTTGCGGCTTTCAGGGTCTGATCGAGTATCTCCACTTGAAAATAGTCTGCAAGGCAGAGCAGCGTAGTACGAGCACAGTTATAATCTTTGTCGTGATAGAGTTCGTGGATGCGTTCGTCTATGTTCAGCATGGCAGTACGCTCGGAAAAGGAAAAGGTTAAAGAAGACGGAACACCTGTTCCGCGGTGTCGGCAAGATTACGCCATGCGTTATCTTTGTCCAGCGCTTCTTCCAGAGATATCGGCTTGCGGACTACAGGGAAAAAGGCGTCTATACCGTGTTCATTCACGGTCCTTGCCCCTTGACCGACAGAACCGGAAAATGCCAGCACCCGGCATCCGTAGTTTTTGGCTCGCTTGGCGACACCGCCCGGGGCCTTGCCCATAGCGGTCTGTTCATCTATGCGGCCTTCCCCTGTGACGGCGATATCGGCATTTTTCAGGGCATCATCGATAGCGATGGTGTCGAGTACGAGTTCGATGCCAGAATGGAGTTCCGCGTTCGTGAACGAGAGGAAGCCAAAGCCAAGGCCCCCTGCCGCCCCGGCACCGGGGTGATCCTTTGCGTCCCGGCCCGTGAACGCGGCACAAATACGAGCGTAGGAAGCCATGTCACGGTCAGTCTCTTCCAGAGTTTTCAACCCCTTCTGAGGACCGTAAATGAAGGCGGCGCCTCGCGGGCCGCAGAGCGGATTGTTCACGTCGCAGGCAATGCGGAAGCTGGCTTCACGCAGTTCCGGCAGGACGTTTTCGTCAGATATGGAGGCTACAGAGGAAAGCGCTCTGGCTCCACGCCCCACCTCGTTCCCTTCGACATCCCGGAAGGAGTAGCCCAGCGCCTGAAGCATGCCCATCCCTCCATCGGTAGTCGCGCTGCCGCCAATACCCATGACGAAGCGTCGGCATCCTTTCTTCAACGCGTGCGCTATCATTTCACCTACGCCGTAGGTAGAGGCGGAAATGCCATCGCGTTTTTCCACGGGAACGAGGGGAAGGCCTGCCGCCGCGGCCATTTCCATCACGGCAAGATCGTCCTTGATACCGTATTCCACGTAAATGGGGTCACCAAGAGGGCCGGAGACTTCGGCGCGTATCCGTTCTGCTCCCAGCCCCAGGATAAGGGCGTCTACGGTTCCTTCCCCGCCATCGGCCAGCGGGAATATGGTCACATGAGCTTCGGGGCGAGCGCGAAGGATACCTTCTTCAGCCGCGTGGGCGGCTTCCAGAGAAGAAAGGCTCCCTTTGAAGGAATCAATGGCTATGACGACGTTCATCAGCGGCACACCTTGTTTTGTTGAGCTTTTTCCCAGGGGAGGCACAGACCTAGTTCGCAGGCGCGTTCCAGATCATCGCAGGCATCGTTCTTGCGGTCTTCGAGAAAAGCCGCGGCAGAGCGATAGACATAGAGCAGAGGTTCTTTCGGGTCGAGTTTTTCGGCGTATTCAAAATCCCGCTGAGCGCCCCTTGGCTGATGCTGTTTCAGGCAGATGAGTCCTCGTGTGGCATAGGCTTCGGCCGTAGGGGAGAGCCGGATAGCCTTCGTGGCATCGCTGAAAGCATCGTTCAGATATCCCAGATCGCTGAGGGCCCGGCTTCGGAGCAGATATGGTGCGGGGTCCAGCGGGTCGGCCTCGATGGCCTTGTCGAGCAGACCGGCCGCCGTTTCAGGGTCGACACATTCTCCGGATCCAGTCCAGTATTTCCTTGCTTCTTCCAGATATTTTCTGGCTTCCGGGGAAACACTGGCAGAGGCCCGGCGGGGCTGTTCCGTACGTTCTTCCTTCTGTACGGTTTCCGGGGCATCGCCAAAGAAGGGGACATCGAAAGACATCCACGAGCAGCCGGAAAGAAAGAGAAGGCAGGAGAGGGAGACGGCAAGGCGTTTCATCATGGCTTGTCCTGTGTGGGCAGATGATGGGAAAAACAAAGGAACTCGTGTGATTTTCGGAGCTTTTCCGTAGAAGAAGTTAACGGCAAGAGCGGTTTTCGTCAAATGAGCGCAACAAAAATCAGGAGGGGCTTCCTTCCGGGCAGATATCCCCATTCATTGCACAGCTAGAGGAAACATGACACAATGATGTCATCTGTTAAGCGTGAACGCCGAAACTGGCCCGCTGCCTACGAGGATGATCCGTCTGTTTATGCCTGAGAACGCTCTCGCTCTTCTTGATGACGAAGCCCGCCGGGAATACTGGTCGGCTCTTGCTCTGCGCCATACCGCCGGGCTGGGGGCTGGCAGAATCTGCGCGCTCCTTTCCTATTTCGGTTCCGCATGGGAAGCCGTGCAGAATCCGCACGACTGGGACGAGGCAGGCATATCCGGGACGATGGTCCGGGCGTTCCTCAGTGAGGAATGGAGAAAAACGGCCCGCCCGGAATGGGAGGCGGCGCGTTCGTTCCGCGGGCAGATCATACTCTGGACGGATGAACGCTACCCTCAGTGCCTCAAAGAGCTGGATGATGCTCCAGCCCTGCTCTATGCCGTGGGCGATACCTCTTTGCTGAAGGCACCGCGTGTGGCGCTGGTCGGCTCCCGTAATGCTTCTCAGGCGGCCATGGATCTCACGGCTTCCATGGCGGAAGGACTTTCTCAGGCCGGGGTGACTGTGGTCTCCGGCATGGCCTTCGGTATCGACGGACGCGCCCATCGCTCTGCCCTGCGCGGGCCGGGGCGTACCATAGCCGTACTTGCGGGGGGTGCCGACATCCCCTATCCTGCGCATCACACGGAACTTTGGCGTAAGATAGCCGCTCAGGGGCTCATCGTTTCTGAATCTGCTCCCGGAACAGCGGGCCATGCGAAAGCATTCCCTCGCAGGAATCGCATCGTCAGTGGGCTTTGTCTGGGTGTTCTTGTTGTCGAGGCCGCCAGCGAAAAAAGCGGCAGCCTCATCACTGCGCGCCTTGCGGCGGAACAGGGGCGTACGGTTTATGTGCCTTCGCCGGATGCTCTGCACGGCCCCTACGCTGAAGGAACGAAAAAACTGCTGATGTCGGGCGCGTTCCCGGTGTGGCGTGCTGGAGATATCCTTGCCGATCTTTTCCCTCATCTGTGTGATGCTCTGAAGGAGATGTCTGTACAGATCGCTCCACCATGCATGGGAGACGAACTTTCTTCAAATACCGATGAAGAGCGTATGCCAGCGGCAGAGATCAGCGAGGCTGATGCGTTTCCCAGAAGGGTAGAGCCTGTTGCCTGCTGTGTGAGGCAGGATGCACTGCCAGTTTCGTCTGCTCCGTCCGCCGTCGCGGTCTCTGCCTCTTCAGATGACGAGATACTCCTTGCTCTTTTGAGAAACGGTCCGCTTTCCCCGGACGAACTCCTGCTGGCCGCGCAGAAACTCGATGCCGCGTGGGCGGCCCCTCGTATGCTTTCTACGCTCATGATACTGGAAGTGAAGAGGAGAGTTCGGCGGCTTTCCGATTCTCGGTATGAGGTGTGTTCATGAATCGGATCAATCGTATCACGGCACAGCTCCCAAACGAGGCGAAAAGTTTTCTTGCGTGGATGGAGTTCCAGAAGGGCGCCTCGGAAGCCACCGTGGAAGCCTACGCGCAGGATATCCTCGATTTTGAGGAATACCTTCAGGAATACGGGGGGACTCTGGCGCGCCCCAAGGAGATAGGCAGTCCTGACGTGCAGGGTTTTCCGGCTCATCTTTACCGCCGGAATATCGCCAAGAGTTCCATAGCGCGTAAACTTTCGGCGCTGCGTTCTCTGTTCCGTTATCTTCAGCGTACCCATAAGGTGGAGGTCAATCCCTGCGAACGTGTGCGCAACCCTAAGCAGGATCAGCGGCATCCCGCCATGCTCAACGTGGATCAGGCATTCGACCTTCTTGCCGATCCGGCCAGCGCTCTGGCTGGAGGACTGGGGCCGTCGGCTGATACGGCAGATGATGCCGCGTTTATGCGGGACAAGGCGCTCCTTGAACTGCTTTACGGCTCAGGACTGCGAATCTCCGAAGCGCTGGGGCTGGATATAGATGATATCCGTTCCGGCTCGCGGCATGTCGTCGTCATGGGCAAGGGCAGCAAGGAAAGGCAGGTCCCGCTCAGCGATACCTGCATGGGGGCGTTGTCCCGCTGGCTGGAAGCCCGGAGCCTCATCCCGCCTCAGCCGGGAGAAAGGGCGCTGTTCATAGGCCGCCGTGGTAAAAGGCTGGACCGTCGTCAGGCCGCTCGTATCCTTGATGAATATGCGAAAAGTGCGGGTATCCCCCAGCATGTTTCTCCGCACGACCTGCGCCATTCCTTTGCCACGCATCTGCTGGAAGGAGGGGCCGATCTTCGTGCCGTGCAGGAATTGCTCGGCCACAGCCGCATATCCACCACGCAGCGCTACACACATCTCGATACGAACGCCCTTACCAAGATATACGATGCGGCTCATCCGCTTGCGAAGGAGTGAAGACCTTCTCTCCTGATCCGGATTTCCCTGTTTTAGCACTCGAATTTAAGGCATTGCACGTCGAACGAAGAAAGGCTAAACTTTTACCTCTTTATTCTTACAGGCGGTGAGCGTATGTCTGAAAACCTCCTTCTCGTCGATATCGGCAACACCTGCATCAAGCTGGTGTTCGCCCGGCCTGATACCCTGGAGGCATCCTACACCCTGCCCACGAGGGCTCAGCATACGCCGGATAGTCTCGGCCTTTCCATCCTTCAGCTTCTTGCCCTTCGCGGGCTCAAGCCCGGCGATATCGAGGCCTGTGCCGTCTGTTCCGTGGTGCCGGACGTGTTCAGCTTGTTCCGTGACGCCTGCCGGAAGTATCTCGGGCTCGATCCGCTCACCTTTCCCGAAGACTTTTCCTTCGATCTGGTGAACGGCTATGAAAGACCGCAGGAAGTCGGGGCGGACCGTCTGCTTGCCGCCTATGCTGCACGGCGTCTTTTCCCGGAACCGGTTTCCATCATCTCTGTGGATTTCGGCACTGCCACCACCTTCGACTGTATCACAGGCGATACCTACCTCGGCGGCCTCATCTGCCCCGGGCTTTTTTCCTCGCGCAACGCGCTTTCGGCCAATACCGCCAAGCTGCCGCGCATATCGCTGGATGTCACGGATTCTACGGCCATCATCGGCCGCAGTACGGTCACCAGCATGAATCATGGCTTTCTCTTCGGTTTTTCGGCTATGACCGAGGGACTGTGTGAACGCCTCAAGGCACAGTTGCCCGGCCCTGTCTTCGTTGTGGGCACGGGCGGCATAGCTCAGGACCTTTCCGGCATCTGCCGTGCTTTCGATGCCATCCGGCCGGATCTTATCCCTGAAGGTTTGCGGCTGGTTTGGAATGAAAGCCGTAAGCATCAGAAATAAATTACGTTCTCTTACCTCGGGCTCGCCCCGAAAACATCAAGGAGTTCTCTCATGAACAGCAGCACTATCGCCTCCGTATGGGCTCGCGAGATCCTCGACTCCCGCGGCAATCCCACTGTCGAAGTGGAAGTCAGCCTCGAATCCGGTCACATCGGCCGCGCCGCAGTGCCCTCCGGCGCTTCCACCGGCACCCGTGAAGCCCTCGAAATGCGTGATGGCGACAAGAAGCGCTACAAGGGCAAGGGCGTTACCCGCGCCGTGGAACATGTGAACGGTGAGATCGCTGAAGCCATCATCGGCCTCGATGCCCTGCGTCAGGTCCAGGTGGACAACACCCTCATCGACCTCGACGGTACCGACAACAAGTCCCGCCTTGGTGCCAACGCCATGCTCGGCGTGTCCATGGCTGTGGCCCGTGCCGCCGCTCAGTACCTCGGCCTGCCCCTCTATCAGTACCTTGGCGGCGTGAATGCCAAGATCCTGCCCGCCCCCATGATGAACGTCATCAACGGCGGCGCTCACGCTCCCAACAACCTGGACATCCAGGAATTCATGATCATGCCCATCGGCGCCAAGACCTTTGCCGACGCTCTCCGCATGGGCGCTGAGATCTTCCATACCCTGAAGTCCATCCTTCAGGCCGATGGTCATGTCACCTCCGTGGGTGACGAAGGCGGCTTTGCTCCCAACCTGAACAGCCACGACGAAGCCTTTGCCTACCTCATCAAGGCTATCGAAGCTGCTGGTTACATCCCCGGCGCTGAAGTGGCTCTCGCCATCGACGCCGCTTCCTCCGAATTCTACAAGGACGGCAAGTACGTCATCGCCGGTGAAGGCATCGAACTCACCAGCGAACAGATGGTGGACTGGCTGGAAGACTTCACCGAACGCTATCCCCTCATCTCCATCGAAGACGGTATGGCCGAAAACGACCGTGAAGGCTGGAAGCTGCTCACCGATCGCATCGGCGACCATGTGCAGCTCGTGGGTGACGACCTTTTCGTGACCAATCCCGACATCCTTGCTGAAGGTATCGAAGACGGTCTCGCCAACGCCGTTCTCATCAAGCTGAACCAGATCGGCACCCTGACCGAGACCCTCGACACCATCGAGATCGCCAAGAACGCCGGTTATGCTACCATCACCTCCCACCGTTCCGGCGAAACTGAAGACAGCTTCATCGCCGACCTCGCTGTGGGCACCAACTCCGGCCAGATCAAGACTGGTTCTGCCAGCCGTTCCGACCGTATCGCCAAGTACAACCAGCTCCTCCGCATCGAAGAAGAACTCGACGATGTGAGCTTCTACTTCGGCCCCATCCTCGCTGATAACTACGGTTATGGCGTGGAAGAAGACGCTGAATAAGCACTGAAAGAAAGGGGAGGCGAAAGCCTCCCCTTCGAGTTTATGGCGCTCTGTAATATTTTGAAATGCTGGAAAAACTTCTATTTTTGCCTTCGAAGTGCTATAGAGTTCTGAACCGTTGATGAAAGCCTTCCTGTTCTCCTCTATAACATCCTGAAAATAATTAAGTTGAGGTGCCTATGTTCCGCATCCTGCGTACAGTTCTCTGTGTCCTTCTCCTCATGGGGGTCTCACCTGCCGTCCATGCCGCTCAGGATGTGGAGACCGTTGTCGCCAAGGTGCAGGCCGCCTATGCCGATATGCAGAGCTTCCGTGCTGAGTTCTCGCAGGAACTTTTCCAGCGTGACAGCGGAATAGCGCAGAAGCGTAACGGATCCATCGCTTTCAAGCGTCCTCTGCTCGTGCGCTGGGAAACTGCCGCCCCTCACGCTGAACTGCTCATGGTCACGGATAAGGAGATCTGGAATCACCTGCCCGACGAGGAACTGGCGTATCGCTATTCCCGCGCGCTGGCAGAGGATTCCCGCTCGCTCATCCAGGTCATCACCGGGCAGAGCGCCCTCACTCGTGATTTCGATGTGGAATCCGCTCAGGAGCAGTCCGATGGCGACCTCATCCATCTTCTGCTCTTCCCCAAAGAGCCTACCACCGAACTCACCGAGGCCCAGCTCTGGATAGATCCCGCCACTTCGCTCATCCGCCGCGCCATGGTCATGGACTTCTACGGTAACACGAACACCGTGGAACTCAGGGACCTGCGGAAGAACGCGTCTATCCCCGCTTCCGAGTTCACGTTCACGCCTCCTGCTGGTACGGAAGTGGAAGACCATACGGAAGCCGTTCACCCGGCAGAACGTGCCCTGAAAAATTAAGGGAAAACGCGCTTCTCCCAGCGTTTTGCGCCGTTTTTGAGCTGGACTAACCAGAATTTTAAAGCTAAGAAACTCTTTCGCATGGAACAGCAGCACGGCATACTAGTACTGAATAAGCCTAAGGGGCTCAGCTCCGCGCAATGTCTCTCCAGGATCAAGAGACTCGGCCAGAAAAAGATAGGCCACGCGGGCACTCTGGACCCTATGGCTACTGGTGTGCTGGTGTTGTGTACAGGCAAGGCGACCAAGAAAATCGAGTCCTTCCAATATCAGACTAAGGAATATATTGCAGACCTGTTCCTGGGCGCGACGACACCTTCGTTCGACAC
>JAFWYI010000210.1 GCA_017522745.1 Mailhella sp. | reverse complement strand
GCATCCCGCCGCTGCCGCCCCCACGCCCGACTCCCCTTCCGTGAGCGCCACTCCCGCCCCTGCCTCGTCTTCCGTCAGCCCTGCCCCTGCCGAGCCGGAGACCTTCACCATGCCCGAACTCAGGTTCCGGGCCCCGGCCTCCTTCGTGGCGATCGAGGAGAACAGCGAACTTTTCCAGCGCACCGCAGAACAGGCCGTGAAGAACGGTCGCCTCGCAAAGCTCTATCTTCCTCGCGACATGTCCCGCCTCTACGCAGAAGGACGCCCCGATGCCGTGACCCGGCAGGTCCTCATCTGTACGCTGGACGGCCAGAACGCCCCGCTCTCCCGGGACGAAGCCGATCTGCTGGCCCGGAGCCTCGAAGGACAGTTCATCGGCTTTGCCCGCATCCCCGGCGCAAAAGGCGACACCGAAGAGATGCTCCGCGAAAAATACGCCGCCGCTCTGCGCGATTCTCTGAACAGCGGCAGGCCGCTTCTCGTGGACTCCCTGCGCACCCCTACCGCTTATCTCCACAGCTTCCTCATGCATTTCGCCATGGGCGAGAAGAAGGAAAAAATCTTCATGCCCGCCGCTATGGCTGTGGCCGCCGTGCCTGTGAACGATACCGTGCTGTTCGTGACCGTCAGCTCACTGCCCGGACAGGAGGACGTGGAGCCCCACCTTGCATGGGTGAAGGTCACTGCCTCCGACTTTGCGGACATGCTGGTTCAGGCCAACAAGCCCGAGAAGAAGAAATAGTGGATGATGGGAAGGGATGAGAAGAAGCGATGGGAGAGGGAGGCGACCGAGGTCGGAATCTTTGGACTAGAGAGTGCCGCCGCGAAAGGCTGCCCTTTGCTCGATAGCTCCCGGCACGGAGACTGTGGCCGCGGGAGCGGGTGTTATGCTTCGGGCGTTGCGGCTCCTGCCCTTCCCCTATCCCCCGAACAACAGATCCCTCTGCCCAAAGTCCCCCTTAAATTCCTGCACTTAACGCTTGCCTTACCTGCAAAAATACGCTAAATACTCCCGGTTACACATAATGCACACATTGCCAGCGGCCAGGGTTCCCGGAAGCGAACGGCGCCGAAGGGTGGACGGCCTGGGGGCAATGTGGAAGACAAACCCTTTTTTTCTAAGGAGATTTACCATGGCTTACGTCAGCATGAAGCAGATGCTGGAAACTGGTGTGCATTTCGGCCATCAGACTCGTCGCTGGAACCCCAAGATGCGCCCCTTCATCTTCGGCGCTCGTAACGGCATCCATATCATCGACCTCCAGCAGACTGTGAAGCTGTTCCGCACCGCTCACGACAAGATCGTGGAAACCGTTGCCAACGGCGGCAAGGTGCTCTTCATCGGCACCAAGCGTCAGGCCCAGGAAGCCGTGGCTTCCGAAGCTGCCCGCGCCGGTCAGCCTTCCGTCACCAACCGCTGGATGGGCGGCACCCTCACCAACTTCGTCACCATCCAGAAGAGCATCGAACGCCTGAAGAAGCTCGAAGCCATGTTCGCCGACGGTACCATCAACCGTTACCAGAAGAAGGAAATCCTTGTCCTCCAGCGCGAGCTCGACAAGCTGAACCTCACCCTCGGCGGCATCAAGGACATGGACTCCCTTCCCCAGCTCGTGTTCATCATCGACCCCCATCGTGAAGACATCGCCGTCAAGGAATGCCGCAAGCTCGGTATCCCGATCGTGGCCGTCACCGACACCAACTGCGATCCCGACGTCATCGACTACATCATCCCCGGCAACGACGACGCCATCCGCGCCATCAAGCTGTTCGTGAACGCCATGGCTGAAGCCTGCCTCGAAGGCGCCGCTCAGTCCAAGGAAGTCGCTGACCCCGAAGTTGCCATGCAGCAGGCCGCTGAAGCCGCTGAATAAACCCCTTACTATTGCAAGGAGCATAACAATGGCTGCTATTACCGCTGCTATGGTGAAGGAACTGCGCGACAAGACCGGCGCCGGCATGATGGACTGCAAGAAGGCCCTCGCCGAATGTGACGCCGACGTGGAAAAGGCTCTCGACTGGCTCCGCCAGAAGGGTCTCTCCAAGGCCGCTAAGCGCGCCGACCGCGCCACCTCCGAAGGCGTGATCGCCTCCTGCCCCGCCGCCGACGGCAAGACCTCCACCATCGTGGAAGTCATGACCGAAACCGACTTCGTTGCCCGCGGCGAAAAGTTCCAGGAATTCGCCAAGTCCGTTGCCGCTGAAATCGCTGAAAAGGCTCCCGAATCCGTGGAAGTCTTCCAGGATCGCGTGAACGACCTCACCGCCGTGACCGGCGAAAAGACCGTCGTCGGCCGCTTCTTCCGTGAAAGCGTTGCCGGTGAAGGCGTGGTGGGCACCTACGTGCACGCCAACGGCAAGCTCGCTGTCCTCGTTGTGGTGGACACCGACAAGCCCGCCACCGCCGAAGTGGCCGAGTTCGCCAAGAACGTGGCCATGCAGGTCGCCGCTGCCAACCCCATCGCCCTCAGCAAGGAAAGCCTCGATCCCGCTCTTCTCGAACGTGAACGCGAAGTGTACCGCCAGAAGGCTCTGGAAGAAGGCAAGCCCGAAAAGATCATCGACCAGATCGCTGAAGGCGCCGTGGCCAAGTACTGCAAGGAAGTCTGCCTCATGGACCAGGCTTACATCCGCGACGACAAGATGAGCATCAACGACCTGCTCAAGGCTACTGCCAAGGCCACCGGCCTGAACATCGCCGTCAGCAAGTTCGTGCGCATCCAGCTTGGTGCCTAATTCAGCTTCCGCGCCCACTTTTCTCGAAAAGTCGGGCCTGTGAGCTTGAATACATCAAGAGTTCACGATAAAAGGTGGGGAGAGGAAACTGTCCCCACCTTTTTTTATGCCCGAAGGTACGTAGCTCATGGAAAAACCCGTCCGCCTCACCGGCCTCATCATCACGTTGAACGGGGAAAGAACACTCGACCGCTGCCTCGAACTGCTCGAATTCTGCGACCGTGTGCTCATCGTTGACTCCTTCAGTACGGATGCCACCGAAGAAATAGCGAAGAAGCGCGGTGCCATTTTCATACAACACAAATTCGAAGGCTACTTCGAACAAATCCAATATGGGATAGACTGGCTGGCTGAAAACGCCCCCACTGAATGGATATTCTTCCTCGACTGTGATGAAGTCTGTACCTTTGAACTGCGCAAAGCCGTTCTCGAAGCTATCGACAACAGAGAAGGCAACACTGCCTACTCTGTGCGCCGCACCACCTGGTACATGGACCGCTTCCTCAAACACGGCGATGCCTACCCCGACCGTCTCTTCCGACTTTTTCGTCCCGAGGCTATTCGCCTGGCAGAACTCAACGGCCACCCCACCTACACTCCCGCAGGCAAACATGGACAGCTTGAAGCCGACCTTCTGCACTACAGTTGGCCCAACTTCTACAATCAGCTAGAAAAGCTCAATATTTACGCTGAACGTGGTGCTGAATCCATGAGAAAACGCGGCAAGAAAGGTGGTCTTGCCAAGGCTCTGCTCCACGCCTTGTGGCGTTTCATCTCTGTGTATTTCAAGCGTCTCGGCATTCTGGACGGCAAGGCAGGCTTCATCTACGCCCTGCACGGATCCTTCTATACATTTGTCAAATATATCAGGCTCGATGAAGGCAGCTGGGGCGCACCCTATGACCATGTCTTTCGCGAGGCAAACAAGAACCCCGAATCCAAAAGAGGCTGAAGATGAGCGAACTCAAGTATAAGCGTGTGCTGCTCAAGCTGAGCGGCGAAGCTCTGGCAGGCGAAAAAGGTACGGGCATCGACCCGGCCACCGTGCAGCTCATCTGCAAGGAAATTGCCGAAGTAGCAGCTCTGGGCGTGGAACTGGCACTGGTCATCGGCGGCGGCAATATCTTCCGCGGCCTGTCCACCTCCGCCAAGGGCATGGATCGTTCCAGCGCCGACTACATGGGTATGCTGGCCACCGTGATGAACGCCGTGGCCGTGCAGGACGCGCTTGAAAAGACCGGCTGCCCCACCCGCGTGCTTTCCGCCATCGAGATTCAGGAGCTGTGCGAACCCTACATCTATCGCCGTGCCATCCGCCACATGGAAAAGGGCCGCATCATCATCTGCGCCGCCGGCACCGGCAATCCCTACTTCACTACGGACACCGCCGCAGCTCTGCGTGGTTCCGAACTGAAGTGCGACGCCATCATCAAGGCCACCAAGGTGGACGGCGTGTATGACAGGGACCCCATGAAATTCAGCGACGCCGTGCGCTTCGACGAGCTTTCCTACGAAGAGACCCTGCGCCGCCATCTCAAGGTCATGGACGCCACCGCCATCACGCTGGCGCAGGAAAACAATATCCCCGTCATCGTGTGTTCCATGTTTGGCGGCAATATCAAAAAAGTCGTCTGCGGCGAGCCCGCGGGCACCACTGTAAAGGGAGAATAGAATGGATATCGAAACCCTGCTCTTCGACGCTGAAGAGCGTATAGAAAAGGCCCTCGTGGCTCTGGATCGCGACTTCGGCAAACTCCGCACCGGCCGCGCCACCACCAGCCTCGTGGACAACATCAAGGTGGACTACTACGGTGCCATGACCCCCATCAGCCAGCTGTCTTCCGTGGCTGTGCCGGATAGCCGTACCGTGACCATCCAGCCCTGGGACAAGGGCGCTTTCTCCCTCGTGGAAAAGGCCATCCTGAAGTCCGACCTCGGCCTCACCCCCATGAACGACGGCCGCATCATCCGCATCACCGTGCCGCCGCTCACCGAAGAACGCCGTAAGGAACTCACCAAGGTCAGCAAGAAGTACACCGAAGACAGCAAGGTGGCTATCCGCAATATCCGCCGCGACGTGAACGACGCCCTCAAGAAGCTCGAAAAGGACAAGGAGATCTCCGCCGACGAGCTGAAGAAGGCCACCGACGACGTGCAGAAGCTCACCGACAACTACGTGAAGAAGGCCGACGTCAAGGCAGCGGCTAAGGAAAAGGAAATCATGGAGATCTAACTCCGTGTCGAGGCCGGAGCGGTTCGCCGTTCCGGCCTTTGCCAAGAGGCGGGCCCTTTCCCGGGCCGTGCGCCTCGCCGCCGGGCTGTCTGCGGAGTTCCCCCATCGGCTCATTCCTTTTTTCGCGTATCGCCCTCCTCCTTCCCTCCCCGTACCATGCAAGAAAATCTGCCGCAGCATATCGCCGTCATCATGGATGGCAACGGCCGCTGGGCCCGCCAGCGCGGTCTGTCGCGCTCCAAGGGGCACCTTGCGGGCGTGGATGCCGTACGCTCTCTGGTCCGGGAATGTCGTAGCCTCGGCGTGGGCCATGTCACCGTCTACGCCTTCTCCAAGGAGAACTGGCAGCGGCCCGAGGCCGAAGTGGGCTTCCTCTTCGAACTCTTCCTCCAGTTCATCCGGCAGGAACTGCCCGAACTCATGGAACAGGACGTGCGCCTCAACTTCATCGGCGACAGGCGCGACCTGCCCTTCACCGTGCGTCAGGCCCTCGACTACGCCCTGAAGAAGACCGCGGACAACAAGTCCATGGTGTTCACACTGGCCATCAGCTATGCCGGGCGCGATGAGATACTCGAAGCCTGCCGCCGCGCCCTTGCCGACGGTCTGCGCCCCGAGGAACTGACGGAAGAAAAGTTCCGCTCCTACCTCTGGGATCCCGCCCTGCCTGACCCCGACCTCATCATCCGCACCAGCGGCGAAGAACGCCTGAGCAATTTCCTGCTCTTCCAGAGCGCCTACGCCGAACTGTATTTCAGCCCTGTGCTGTGGCCGGATTTCGGCCCGCACGAACTGCGCCTTGCCCTTGCCAGCTATGCCGCCCGCACCCGGCGCTTCGGAAAAACCGACGACCAGCTGCGCTGATGCGCGGCTCAAAGGAAAGCCTATGTCCACTATCGAAAAGTTCCGCGCCGCGGGTATCGTCACCCGCATCGCTACGGCCCTCGTCCTTGCCGCCGCTCTCATCGGTGCCCGGGTCATGGGCGGCTGGTACATCGCCGCGCTGGTGGCGCTCATCGCCGTGGTCGGCATGGGTGAATTCCTGTTCATGTTCCAGCCTTCCGGCGGATGGGGCATGAAGATCCTCGGCCTCCTGCTCGGTGCCGGATACGTTGCCGTGGCCTCCTTCCTGCCGAACTATCCCCTCGCTCCCGCTGTTGGCGTGTGCTTCCTCATCACGGCCCTCTACGCGCTCATCTGCTGGAGCCGCGAAAAGACGCTCGACCCTCTGCGCCGTGCCGCCGTCATGATGTGCGGCATCGTATACGTGCCCGTGCTGCTCGCTCCGGCCATCCATTTCAACTGCTGGGAACAGCTGCTCATCGTTCTTGTGCCTGCTGTTTCTGACATGTTTGCCTATTTCGCTGGCGTGTGCTTCGGCGCTCACAAGATCTGGCCTTCCGTCAGCCCCAAGAAGAGCATCGAAGGCTCCATCGTCGGTCTGCTGGCCGCTGTAGCCGCTTCCTGCACCCTCGGCTATTTCTGCGGCAAGGCCCCCATTGCCTGCTTCGCCGTCCTCGGCCTCGTCATGGGCGTGATGGCCCAGCTCGGCGACTTCTTCGAGTCCGCCCTGAAGCGCGCCGTGAACGTGAAGGATTCCAGCCGCCTGCTCCCCGGTCACGGCGGCGTGCTCGACCGCCTCGACAGCATCACCTTCTGTGCCGGCACCTATGCCGCCGCTTCCGCCTACTTCCCCTTCTTCTAAGTCATGCACTACATCAGTCATATCCCCGGTGAACTGGAGGCCCTGCCCTTCCCGCGGCGCATAGCGCTCATGGGCTGTACCGGCTCCATCGGATGCAGCACGCTCCGTGTTCTGGAAAGCTGGAAGGATTCCGGCAAGTTCCATGTGGAAGTCCTCGCCGCAGGCCGCAACATCCAGCGCCTTGCCGAACAGGCCGCCGCGTGGCGTCCTCCGTACCTCGCCGTTCAGGACGCCGAAGGTCCCAGCGGCATCGAAGCCCTGCGCACCCTGCTCCACGACGTGGCCCCGGGCTACGAACCGTATATCTCCGCCGGGCAGGCCGCCTACGCCGAACTCGCCGCTCTGCCCACGGTGGACATGGTACTTTCCGCTCAGGTAGGTGCCGCCGGCCTGCGAGCTACTGCCGCCGCGGCCGCCGCTGGCAAGACCATCTGCCTTGCCAACAAGGAATCCCTCGTACTCGCGGGCTCGCTCATCCGCGCCCTGTGCGAGCGTACCGGTGCTGTCATCCTGCCTGTGGACTCCGAACATTTCGCCCTGTTCGAAGGCATGGTGGGCCGCAGAGAAAGCGAGATAGCGAAGCTCGTCCTCACCGCTTCCGGCGGGCCCTTCCGCACGAAGGACGCCGACTTCATCCGCAACGTCACCCCGGAAGACGCCCTGCGCCACCCCAACTGGGCCATGGGTGCCAAGATCACCATCGACTCCGCAACGCTCATGAACAAAGGGCTCGAAGTCATCGAAGCCTGCCACCTCTATCAGATGAGCGTGGACGACGTCGAGGTGGTGGTGCATCCACAGTCCATCGTCCATTCGCTGGTGGAACTCGTGGATGGCGCGATGATGGGACATTTCGCCGTGCCGGATATGCGCGTGCCTATTGCCGGATGCCTCTCGTGGCCTTATCTTCTGGACAACAAGGTCACCGGAGTGAAAGCTCTCGACCTTGCCAAGTCTAGTCAGCTCACCTTCGAAGAGCCGCGCCGCGAGCTGTTCCCCTGCCTCGATCTGGCCCGCCGGGCCTTTGCTGAGAAGCGCACGGTGGAACTCAACGCCGCCAACGAAGTAGCCGTGGCCCGCTTCCTGGCCCGCGAGATAGGCTTCATGGACATCCCGGCGCTGGTCGCCTCTGTGGTGGACGAAGCCGCGCCCTTGCCCGATGTCGTGCTCGGGGACGATCTCGCCGCCTCCGTGGAAGCCGCCCTCATAGAAATAGAAAACCGCGATGCCGCCGCCCGGGCCAAGGCCGAAGCGTGGCATCCCGCATCCTAGGAGATCATGCAGGCGATACTGAACATTTTTTCCTACTGGGATTCCGCCCTCGCCGTCATCCTCGTGCTGGGCGGTCTCATCTTCATCCATGAACTCGGGCATTTCATCGCCTTCCGCGCCTTCAAGGTAGGCGTCATCACCTTCTCCATCGGCATGGGTCCGAAGATTTGCAGCTTCCAGCGCGGCAAGACCGAATACCGCCTGTCGTGGCTGCCCTTCGGCGGCTACGTGGCCGGTGTGGGCGAGTACAGCGACGAAGTGGAAAGCCTCGGTTTCACGCAGGAAGAGGCGGTGAACAACCGCCCCGCGTGGCAGCGCCTCATCATCGCGGCGGCTGGGCCGCTCATGAACCTGCTTGTGGCGTGGCTCATCTACTGGGGCCTCACCCTGAGCATGGGCATGGCCGTCTCGCTCCCGCAGGTCGGCGGCATCCTGCCCAACAGCGCGGCCGCGGCGGCTGGCATACAGCCCGGAGACATGATCACCGCCATCGACGGCGTGGTCATCGACCGCTGGGCGCAGGTACCCGAGACCGTGGGCGCTTCCGACGGAAAAACGCTGGACGTGACCGTGGAACGCGGTGGGCAGAGCATGCACTTCGCCATGACGCCCACTCGCAGTGAACGTACTAATATCTTTGGAGAAACGGAGATAGCCTGGCTCATCGGCGTGCAGGCTTCCGGCGCTGTTCGCTATGAGGACAAGGGCTTCGTGGAATCCTGCTGGCTCGGCCTGAAGCAAACGTGGAACATGATCGACATCACGCTCACCAGCGTGAAGAAGATGATCACCGGCTCCGTGGCCGCAGAATCCGTGGGCGGCCCCATCATGATCGCCCAGATGCTCGGCACTCAGGCCAAGGTGGGTCTCGTTCCGCTGCTCCTGCTGGCCGCGCTCATCAGCGTGAACCTCGGACTGCTCAACCTCTTCCCCATCCCGGTGCTGGATGGCGGCTCCATCGTGTTCTGCATCATCGAGATGGTAGTG
>JAFWYI010000209.1 GCA_017522745.1 Mailhella sp. | reverse complement strand
CATGCTTGTTCATGCCCTGGAACATCTTGAAGGCAGTCCAGAGGATGAAGAAGCCGAAAGCACCGAGAGCGTAGGGGCCGAAGAGCTTGATGAGGCCGGAACCGGCGGCCACGAAGGCAAGGCGCATGATGACAGCGCCGAGGATGCCGTAGTAGAGCACGCGGTGCTGATAGGCGTCCTTGATGCCGAAGGAAGTGAAGATAGCCATCATGACGAAGAGGTTATCCACAGAAAGGGACTCTTCGAGCAGGTAGCCGGCGATGAAGAGCTGCATCTGGTCGGTACCTTCGGTGTAGCCGATGTAACCAGCGAAGGCAAAAGCCAGCGAGACCCAGATGGCAGTCCATTTAGCGGCGCTTTGGGCGGTGACGGGTTTGCTGTCGTCGTGGGAATGCAGGTCGTACCACAGGCAACCGATGACAAGGGCGCAGAAAACGCCGACTTCAAGCAGAGAATGACCGAAGATCATCATAAAAAAGAATCCTCCCGAGAATTTCTTGCCGGAAGGAAACAAAAAAGACCTCCCGGCAACATCACATTGCCGCGAAGGTCTCACTCATCAGTTGGGCTGACGGTAATGCCAGTCGCGGATACGCCGCGACATGCTGTTGACATTACCCGGAACTCTCGGTTCCAGTTACTCCCCTTTGCGTCAAGGCGATTGATATCGAAAATGGCGGCGACCTGTCAAGTTAATTTTTTTGTTGCTCCACAAAGCCTAGTAGGTTAGGGTGATTTTCTCTTTATCTCAGATCCCGGGGGCCCCTATGTCTTTCCGCATCCTGCGAACTCACCGAGCCGCTCCGCACACTCACCCGCTCGTCGTCCGTCTTTCTTCGGGCTTCCGCCGTTTCCAGCATCGCTGGTATCATCCGGAAGAGCCTCTGTTCCAGGAATTGAGGCGTGGGCAGAAGCCTCTGGCGCTGGTCATCGCATGCAGTGATTCCCGGGTCGATCCTGTCCTGCTCACAGACAGCCGCCCCGGTGACCTGTTCGTGGTGCGTAACGTGGCGAATCTTGTCCACCCTTATGAACCGGGAGGCGGGGCTCTGAGCCAGAGTGCGGCGCTGGAATACGCCGTGAAGCATCTGAAGGTGCGGGATATCATCGTCATGGGGCACGCCTGCTGTGGCGGCATCCATGCGCTGGTCAGGGCCAAGGCCCGCTGGCTGGCCGGAGAACTCCAGAAGGAAGCCGAGGATGATGAATTCATCGGACCGTGGGTATCCGTGGCCTGGCGTGCCCTCGAGAAGGTCGATGAAATGATGCCGGACGCCTGTGAAGAGGACAAGGCCCGGGCCTGTGAGCTATGGAGCCTTCGCTTCTCGCTGGAGAACCTGCGGACCTTCCCATGGGTGCGCGAGGCGGTGGAGCAGGGGACTCTGGAACTGCATGGCTGGTATTTCGACCTGCAGAGCGGCGAACTGCTCGAATACGATGCCCGCGAGGAGGCTTTCCGACCCCTGGTGGGGCGGCCGGATCCCACGCATCATGCGGAACCTGCGGGCGAACATCGTGGGCGCCATCCTCACGCCAATCACTGGATACAGCACGGCGAAGAACTCTGGGCCCATTACGGTGAGCATTTCCACGGCTCGCCGGCGCGGCGGGATCATCACGTCAGACATCATGGCGATCCGCACGGAGCGGCCTTGCCCGGAAGGCATGATTAAAGAAAGAAGGCCGGAGCCTGTATAGGGCTTCGGCCTTTGCCGCGTGGGACGCATGGGGACTGGCGTGTCCACGCCCTTTCTTCGGAGGAAATATCAGCGCCAGCCGCGATGGTGATGCGGACGCGGCGCAGGGCGATGCCCGCCATGCCAGCCGTGATGATGACGGCGATCGTGACGGTCCTGGTCGATGGCCGCGCCTACCAGAGTGCCGACACCGGCTCCCAGCAGGGCGCCGACGAGCGGATGCCCATCCACGGCGGCTGCGCCGATGGTGCCGACGCCAGCGCCTACGGCGGCTCCGGCAAGCGTGGAGTGATGACGAGGCCCGCAGGCCGTGAGCGAGAAACAGAATATGCAGATGAGGCAGAAAGCAAGGATGCGGCGCATAGTATCCTCCTTGTGAGGAGCATGAAGCTGGCTCGGG
This sequence comes from Mailhella sp., assembly GCA_017522745.1. Classification (GTDB taxonomy): domain Bacteria; phylum Desulfobacterota; class Desulfovibrionia; order Desulfovibrionales; family Desulfovibrionaceae; genus Mailhella. The sequence continues at coordinate 3,613 of JAFWYI010000209.1, read as the reverse complement.
GGTATTCCCGCGCGGTCTGGACGCAGGGGATGTCCAGACCGGGGGATATGCTGGCGCGAAGGTTCGCGTTGTTTGCAGTGCGGCGTGACCGGCGTGCGGCCAGTGCCGCCTGAGGGGGGACTCTTGATTACAGGTATACCGGAAGGCGATGCGCGAGTCACGTTATAAAAGGTTACGGAATGTTTCGTTTTCGCGTATTCCGGCAAGGTTCCTTACAGCTTTTTTTTCGAATTGTGTGCTTTCTATCCATACCCCTTGACGGGGATTTGAGTTTGCCCCTATAAAACTTCAATTGTTTGACCAAACAGTTCTTCATCAGGGACGAGGAGACCACAATGCCCACTAAGATACTGTACAAGGAAAAGCTCATCCCGGGTCGTACCAGCAAACTGGTTCTGGATGCCCCGCAGATCGCCGCTACCGCGCGTCCCGGCCACTTCGTCATCCTGCGTGTGGACGAACGCGGTGAGCGCTTCCCTCTCACTATCGCGGACACTGACAAGGAAAAAGGCACCATCACCATCGTGTATCTGGTGCTTGGCCGTTCCACCCAGATGCTGGAAGATCTGAACGAAGGCGATTACATCCAGGACGTGTGCGGCCCGCTCGGTCGTGCTACGCATATCGAGAATTTCCCCGCGCCCAAGAAGGTCATCTGCGTGGGCGGCGGTACTGGTGTTGCCGCCATGCATCACATCGCCAAGGGCCATCATGAAGCGGGCAACTACGTCATCGCCTGCATCGGTGCCCGCAACAAGGATCTGCTCCTCTTCCACAAGGAACTCTCCCTGTTCTGCGACGAAGTCCTCGTTTCCACGGACGACGGTTCCATGGGCTCTCAGGGCATCGTGACCGACCTCGTGCGTGCCCGCCTCGACGAAGACGGCGCGAACATCGCCGAAGTGGTCGGCATCGGTCCCGTACCCATGATGCAGGCTGTGGCCGAACTCACCCGCAGCTACGGCACCCCCACCACCGTGAGCCTGAACTCCCTCATGGTGGACGGCCTCGGCATGTGCGGCGCCTGCCGCGTGACCGTGGGCGGCGAAATGAAGTTCACCTGCGTGGACGGTCCTGAATTCGACGGCCATAAGGTGGACTTTGCGGAACTCCGCAGCCGTCTCGGCTCCTTCCGTACTCAGGAAGCTCAGGCCCGTGAGGAACATCGCTGCAACTGCATGGACAAGCTCGCCGAGAAGAAGGAGGACTGAGATGAGCCAGACCGTCATGAAGGGCGCGAAGATCGCTCGTCACGAAATGCCCTGCCAGCCCGCTGAAGAACGCATCAAGAACTTTGATGAAGTAGCCCTCGGCTACACCTTCGAAATGGCGCAGGCCGAAGCTACCCGCTGCCTCCAGTGCAAGAACCCGCTCTGCCGTCAGGGCTGCCCTGTGGAGATCGACATCCCTGCCTTCATCGCTGAAGTGGCCAAGGGCGATCTCGACGAAGCCAACCGCATCATCTACAAGGCCAGCTCCCTGCCCGCCGTGTGCGGCCGTGTCTGTCCGCAGGAAAAGCAGTGCGAAGGCAAGTGCATCCTCGGCAGGAAGGGCGAACCTGTGGCCATCGGTCGCCTCGAACGCTTCGTGGCTGATACCGCCAAGCACGAATGCCCCACCGGCGTCATCCGTCTGGGCCGCAAGGTGGCCTGTATCGGCTCCGGCCCTGCCTCCATCACCTGCGCCGGCTATCTTTCCCGCCTTGGCGTGGATGTGACCATGTTCGAAGGTCTGCACGAAGCGGGCGGCGTGCTCGTCTACGGCATCCCCGCCTTCCGTCTGCCCAAGGACGTCGTGGCCCGCGAACTCGACTGCCTGCGCTCCACCGGCGTGGATATCCGCCTCAATTACGTGGGCGGCCGCACCGTCACCGTGCAGAGCCTGCTCGATGAAGGCTACGAAGCCGTGTTCATCGGTGTGGGCGCCGGTCTGCCGTACTTCCTCGGCGTGCCCGGCGAGAACTGTATCGGCGTGTTCTCCGCCAACGAATACCTCACCCGCGTGAACCTCGGTCGCGCACATTCCTTCCCGAATTATGACACGCCCGTGGCTCCCGGCAAGCATGTCACCGTGTTCGGTGCCGGTAACGTGGCCATGGACGCCGCTCGTACCGCTCTGCGTCTTGGTGCGGAGAGCGTGCATATCGTGTATCGCCGTACTCGTGCGGAAATGCCCGCCCGCGGTGAAGAGATCGAACACGCGCTGGAAGAAGGCGTGCAGCTGCTCGAACTCTCCGCTCCTCTGCGCTTCATCACCGATGAGAACAATCAGCTCACCGGCGTGGAACTCCAGCGCATGGAGCTGGGCGAACCCGACGCTTCCGGTCGCCGCCGTCCCAAGCCTGTGGAAGGTTCCAACTTCGTGCAGCCTACCGACCTTGCCATCGTGGCGCTCGGCACACGTTCCAACCCGCTGATGCTGGACTGCACGCCCGGCCTTAAGCTCACCGACCGCAACTACATCGCGGTGGATGAGAACGGCGAGACCTCCATCCCCAACGTGTATGCTGGCGGTGACATCGTGACCGGCGCCGCTACCGTCATCCTCGCCATGGGCGCCGGCCGCCGCGCCGCCCAGTCCATCGCGAAGAAGATGGGCCTCGAATAAAAAGATCATCTTCCGTCTGCAAGGCCGTCCTCGTTTTCCGGGGGCGGCCTTTTGTGTGGACTTTGCGTCCAGCTCCTTGACAGGAGCGGCTTTCCTTCCGCATAATATTTTGATTCTGCAAAAGTATTGCCTCCCAAGGAGAAAAAACATGTTCCGCCGTTTCCTTCTCGCTATCCTGCTCCCCGCAGTGATGGTCTCCTCGGCCTCCGCCGCTGAAAAGATTTCCGTCGCCTGCAATCCCACCTGGCCTCCCATGGAACTGCTGGACGACAACAAGCAGATCGTCGGTTTCGACGTGGACATGGTCCACGCCATCTGCAAGGAAGTCGGTCTCGAAGCTGAATTCCGCAACGTGGCCTGGGACGGCATTTTCGCCGGTGTGGCCGCTGGCTCCTACGATCTCGTGGCTTCCGGCGTGACCATCACCCCCGAACGCCAGAAGGCCTTCCTCTTCACCGAACCCTACTACAACGTGAGCCAGATCATCGTCATGCAGAACGGCCAGTCCGCCAAGGGCTTCGCCGATCTCAAGGGCAAGAAGGTCGGCGGCCAGATCGGCACCACTGGCATCTTCGTGGCTCAGAAGTGCGGCGTGGAATTCACCCTGCGTGAATACGACGACGTTGGCCTTGCCATGCAGGACCTCGTGAACGGCCGTATCGACGCCGTGGTCTGCGACTCTCCTGTGGCTCTCTACTACGCCAACAAGAAGGAAGGCTTCTCCGACGTGCTCACCGTTGCCTTCCGTACCGAAGCCAACGAACAGCTCGGCTTCGTGGCCAAGAAGGACCAGAAGGAACTCGTCGAGAAGCTGAACAAGGGCCTTGCCGCCATCCGCGCCAAGGGCATCGAAGCTGAACTCGTGAAGAAGTGGCTGGGCGACTAAGCTCACAGCCGTATCCACGGTAATCCTTCTCCGTTTTTCGGAAATCAGGACCGCCGCTCTGTCATCCAGGGCGACGGTCCTCTTTGCTTTTATACATTGACAGGGCTTGCCCTTGTCATT
>JAFWYI010000208.1 GCA_017522745.1 Mailhella sp. | reverse complement strand
GTTATTGAGGACGAGATCCTTGCAGGCGAGAGAATTACTTTCCGTTTCGGACTTGACAATCATAACTTTGAAAAGTCGATAGGTATTGGATTCGTACACGGAGGATCCTCGAATTCCCGTCCCATCTTCATCTCTTCCTGAAGGCCGAACTTCCCGAAAAGCAGAGCATCCGCCTGCACTGGGGAAAAGATCATCCCCAGTGAACAGGCTATGGACGCTATGACATGTGCGAGCTTCATAGAACTCCGGAAGTTACGACCTATCAGGCGATATCCCACACAGCTCCGTTGGGAGTATCGCGCACTTCGACGCCCATGGTAGCGAGTTCATCGCGGGCGGCGTCAGAGCGGGCGAAATCCTTGGCGGCACGAGCTTCAGCACGTTCAGCAAGGAGCGCGTTCACCTTTTCCATGTCGATGCCGGAACGCACCGCACGGGTATCGCGCAGCTCTTCAAGGAAAGCAGAAGGTTCGACACCGAACACCCCCAGGACGTCCGACCAGGCCTTGGCACAGACGAAGAAGCGCTCGATGAGCTGACGAGTCCCTTCCTTGTTACGGAGCGCCTTATCTTCGAGGATACGATTCATCAGGCGGACCATGCCGAAAACATGACCAAGAGCGCCGGCCGTGTTCAGGTCGTCGTCCATGGCGTCACGGAAGCCCTTTTCCAGTGCATCGAATTCCTCCTGCACAGCAGCGGGAGTTTCGCCGTTCTTCCAGGAGGCGCGCTGGCTGGCAGCCGTAACGTCGCGCAGGCATTCATAGACACGCTTGAGGGCACGCTCAGCATCGTCAAGGCCATCGAAGCTGAAATCGATGGGGCTGCGATAATGCTTGCCAAGCAGGAAGAAACGCAGGGTCTCAGGCTGACGGAATTCGAGGATATCACGAATAGTCTTGAAATTGTTCAAGGACTTGGACATCTTCTCAGAGTTGATCTGCACGAAGCCGTTATGCACCCAGTAGCGCGCAAGCTCCATACCGGTGACGGCTTCGCTCTGAGCGATCTCGTTCTCGTGATGAGGGAAGATGAGGTCCTGACCGCCACCATGGATATCAAGGGGAAGCTCAAGGTTCTTTTCGCTCATGGCCGAACATTCGAGATGCCAGCCGGGACGACCATTGCCCCAGGGGCTTTCCCAGAAGGGTTCGCCGGGCTTGGCGGCCTTCCACAGGGCAAAGTCCAGCGGATCTTCCTTTTCCTCGCCGATGGCGATACGAGCGCCGGAGCGCATATCGTCAACATCACGACCGGAAAGTTTGCCGTAATCCTTGAAGGAACGCACTCGGAAGTACACGTCGCCGGAAGGCACGGCATAAGCGTGTCCCTTCTCGATGAGGCGTTCCACAAGCTCCTGCATCTGCGTGATGTATTCGGTGGCGCGAGGTTCGATATCGGCGCGGCACACGTTGAGGCGATCCATATCTTCATGGAATGCCGCGATGTAGGTCTCGGCGATCTCGGTGCTGGTCTTGCCTTCCTTATTGGCTCGGTTGATGATCTTGTCGTCCACGTCGGTGAAGTTGCGAACGAAGGTCACATCGAAGCCGATGTGGCGAAGATAGCGGGTAAGGACATCGAACACCACAGCGGAACGAGCATGTCCGATATGGCTGAGGTCATACGCCGTGATGCCGCAGGCATACATGCCGACCTTGCCGGGGTGGCGAGGTTCGAACTGTTCCTTGCGGCGGGTCATGGAATTATACAGCTGCATGGTGGCTCCCAAAAATGCGTAAGTTACCAGCGTTAATTAAGTCGGTATCCGCCCTTGTCCAGAGCTGGGCAGGGGCGGATTCCATAATCTGTTACGCCGTGCCTCAGCGGGCGGCGCGTTCGATGCGCTTGAGGCTCTCTTCGCGGCCCAGAGCAGCCATCACATCATGGACGGAGGGACCGCCGGCAAGGCCGGTGAGCGCAGAACGCAGAGGCGGGCCGACCTGCTTGAACTTGAGGCCGCCCTTGGCCACGTAGTCGTGCAGGAGAACATCGAGAGCTTCAGCCGTGAATTCAGGAAGCTCCGCGATGAGGCCATGCAGAACAGTGAGCTGATGCTTGCCGTCTTCGTTGAGAGCCTTCATGGCCTTGTCTTCGATGACGATCTCTTCCGCAGGCTTAAAGTAGATGGTCAGGGCCTGAGCAAGAGCATTGAGGTCGGCAGCGCGCTCGAAGTACATGGGCAGGAGGCTCTGGATCTTCTCCACGGGAACTTCGTAACCCAGCTTGGCAAGGAAGGGAGCCACCAGAGCGGCGAGTTCATCGTGGGGGGTATTGCGAAGATAATAAGCGTTGAGCCACTTGAGCTTCTCAGGGTCGAACGCGGCAGGCGAGGTATTGAGGTTGTTGCCGTCGAAGAACTCCACGAGTTCCTTGAGAGAGAAGATCTCCTGATCGCCATGGGACCAGCCAAGGCGCACAAGGTAGTTCACCAGAGCCTGAGGCAGCAGACCATCCTGTTCGTATTCGATGACGGCACGGGCGCCGTGACGCTTGGAGAGCTTCTGATGGTCGGGACCGCAGATCATGGGCACGTGACCGAAAGTAGGCACTTCAAAGCCGAGAGCCTGATAGAGAAGGATCTGCTTGGGGGTGTTGGAAACGTGGTCATCGCCACGAACGACATGGGTCACGCCCATTTCGTGGTCATCCACCACCACGGCCATGTTGTAGGTGGGCATACCGTCGGTACGGCGCAGGATCATGTCGTCGAGTTCGGAAACATCAACTGCGATGGGGCCCTTCACCATATCATCGAACACGATGCGGCCTTCATCGGGCACGCGCAGACGCACCACACGACCAGGGCCGGCAGTAAGTCCGCGTTCACGGCACTTGCCGTTGTAGCGGGGCTTTTCGCCCTTGGCGCGGGCTTCTTCACGCATGGCTTCCACTTCTTCAGGAGAACAGTCGCACCAGTAGGCGTGACCAGTTTCGAGAAAGCGGTCGATATAGGCATTATAGATGTCGAGGCGCTTGCTCTGATAGGTGAGATCACCATCCCAATCAAGGCCGAGCCACTTCATGGAAGCGAGGATGGAGTCCGTATATTCCTGACGAGAGCGGGTCGCGTCCGTATCTTCGATGCGAAGACGGAATTCACCGCCGAAATGACGAGCAAGAAGCCAGCAGAAAATAGCGGTGCGGCCGCCGCCGATATGCAGATGCCCGGTGGGGCTGGGGGCAAATCTCGTAACTATCTTTTTCATGTCAAACACCTGAGTGGTGAAGGTTATGTGAATGTGTGACTCTGTATCTGGCCATCCTCACAGACAGCCGAAGTATACTAAACCTCATCGCCTTCTATGACAAGTCGGCATTTCTTGAGAAAACCTACCGGATTATAGGTTTCCTTGGCCTGGCGCAGTCCAAGTTCCCCCATATCCTGTTCACGATTGATGAGCGTGACGCCCTGCGCGGAGTGATTCACGAAAGAATGGTTGATGGCCTGATACACGCCCTTGAGTTCGGCCTGTACTTTTTCGAAATGGACGACCATCATATCACCTACCCGCTCACCCACGGCAAATGCGCCGATCTCATCATCGACGTACAACGCACCGCCAGTCAGGCCCGGTAATCTGTCCCAGTTGCCGATGACACGGAAAATAGCGTTGTTCTCTGCCATGAGCGAGGGACTGTTCTCACAGTCACGCCACTGGCACCATTTTTCCTGAAGCTCCAGAACATGCTCGACGCCGTCATGGTTCGAAACGTCGTCGAGGCGGCGGTAATCCTCGCCATAGCGGCGATGATAGCCGTTCACATGTGTTTTTTTCTTATGGAACTTTGCCCCGGGAAGCGTGGCAAGTTCATCGCGATCGTAAAGATATTCCCACTGATCGCGGTCGTCGACCATGGTCACGCGAGACTCCAGCCGGGCAGAAAGGATATCCGCCAGCTCGTGAGGGGCACGAAGGAGCGTCACCCCTTTTCTGATCTCGGGATGAGCCATCCAGTCCGCCTCGTTCCAATCGCCTACAGGAGCCCAGAAGCGCAGATCCGGCTTGGTCTGGCATATCCAGCAGAGATCTTCGCGGAAAGAAAGCCCGAGACCGTAATACTCCGCCCAGCCCCACAGATTGGTGAACGTCAGATCCGCCGTAAGCCGGGGAGTACGTTCTGCATAGCGGCGATAATCCTCATAGAGATCGACCGTAACGGGAACATATCCGTTTGGAAGGCTCATTCCTTCTCCTTGTGGTTGTTATGCGTATGGGCATTGAGCGCGAACCGGGCCCAGTCCTTGCGGAAAAATACCCATACCATGGCAGAAGTCTGGATGACCATGGAAATGAACATGGCCATGTAAACACCGTAGGCATCATGAAAAACAAAATGCGCGAGCCCCCAGCCAAGGGGGAGGCGAACGAACCAGATACAGGACATATTCACGATCAGAGAATATATCGTGGCACCTGCGCCGTTCATCACGCCGTGAAGCACAAGCCCGGAAACCGTGAACGGCACGACAAGAACATTAAAGAAAAGATAGTTCACGATCTGCGTCTGTACAGAGCTGTCCGACGAAAAAAATCCTGAAAGTTCAGGAATGAACGGCCACATCAAGGCCGCCACCGCACTCATGGAACAGCCCGAGATAACGAAAAGGACAAGACCAGTACGTCTGGCAAGTGCCCTGTTGCCGGCGCCAAGTGCGTTGCCCACAAGGATGGATGCCGTGACCATGAACGCTGTTGCGGGCATGTAAAGCAGAGATTCGATGCGGTTGCCCGCCGTCAGCCCGGCGAGAGCGGAAACACCATCCGGCAAAGCCGCCGTGATGCCATACATCACCAGATATCCCGCGTGCCAGAGCATACTGTTACCGCAGGCGGGAAGCGCCACTTTGAAGAGATACGGCGCTCCCAGTTTCAGCCAGCGGACAGAAGGAACGACGCGCGACGAAATAAGCCCTCCCCGCTTCAGGAAATACACAGAAAGCGCGGCCGCCACGGCATTAGCGACCAAGGTCGACCATGCTATCCCCTCCATCCCCAAAGCCGGGCATCCAAGCCAGCCCAGCCCGAAGCAGAGATCGCCCACGACATTGAGCAGGCAGGACGCCATCACTACGAGAAGCGGCGCTATCACCTGCCGGGCCGCACGGAACAATGTACCGCAAACCTGCGTGACATAGGCGAACGGCAAGCCCATCAGCATGATGCGGACCATGTAATCCGTGGCAGAGAGCAGAGGCTCCGGAGTCTGGAGCAGATCCAGCGTAGCCCCGCGGAAAGACCAGACCAGCCCGGCAACGACGACGGCAATACTTACAGAACTGGCGAGGACAAGCCCCACATAATTCTGCGCACGCCACGTCTTGCCCGCCCCCATGGACTGACTGACCGCAGCC
>JAFWYI010000207.1 GCA_017522745.1 Mailhella sp. | reverse complement strand
TCGTCGATGGAGTTGTCGACCACTTCGTAGACCAGATGATGGAGGCCGCGCGTGTCCGTGCTGCCGATATACATGGCCGGACGCTTACGAACAGCGGCAAGCCCTTCAAGTACGGTAATGGCTCCTGCGTCGTATTTTTCAGCGGAGGCCCGGAGATTCTGCTGACTCATGATCTTTCCTGAAAGGGAATTTTTGTTGTGTCCTCTCGGTGAGGCTTAAATAACGAGACATCATACACTAAAATTAAATTAATTACCAGCCCTGTAGGAGGGCACATCCCGAAGGACTTTTTTCCTTAGAATCGCCCCTGAGGGCCTTAAAACAGGCCACACCATAAAAAATCCCCGCCGCACCAAGCTGTACTGGACGCGACGGGGATAGAAATCATCCCTTTTTTCCACTTCAGAAAACTATGGGGAGATTCAGGAAGGATCAGTCTTCCGTGTAGTAGGAGGATTCAGCGATCTTCATCGGCATGAGGATGACCGTGTACTCCGTATCTTCCGAACCGGTGATGCCGCAAGGTCCTTCAGAACCCGTGAAGGTGTAGTGCAGGCTGGCCGACTGGAAGTGACCGAGGATATCCATCAGGCTGCGGGTGGGGAAAGCGATGAGCTCAAGGTCGCCCTTGAAATTGCCTTCGAGATGTTCCGTAGCAGAACCTGTCTCCTGCCCCTGAGCGGAAAGCTCCACTTCCTGGGGAGAGAAGCGGAAATAGGTGCAGCGGTCGCTGTCGTTGTTGAAGATGAGCAGTCGGTCGAGAGCGTTCAGGGTCTCACGGCGGTCCACATCGAGCTGAGAAGTACCGGCTTCAAGGCGGGCAAGGAAGCTCTGATGGTCGGGATAGGAGAAGTTGGCACTGCGGGGGATGCTCAGCGTCTCATTGCCGGAACCGGTGCGGATATGGAAGCGGCGTTCGCTGATATTGAGCATAACTTCGTCGTTGCTCAGCCATTTGCGCAGTTCGTTGACATACTTCTTCTGGATGAGCAGACCATTCTCGGGAAGCAGAGCGGCAAGCTCGTCATTGATGAAACGGACCATGGCAAACTGATGACCGTTGAGTCCGCACACGTCCACCTTCCCGGAATCTCCGGCTTTGGCATAGAGGCAGGCCAGACCTTCAGCGCTGTCGTCATCGCTGATGCAGAAAGCGACACGGTCGATGATATCCTGGAAGAAGTCGCCGGACCAGAGGACGGCACCTTCTTCAGGGAAGGCAGGCAGAGGCTGGAACCACACCGGATCCACGGTGGGGAGCTTGTAGGAACGACGGCCCTGTTCCACGGAGAGGATATGGGATTCCTCGTCCAGACGGAGCGTGATGTCGCCTCCGGGCAGACGGCGGAGAAGCTCCACGAAGGCACGACCGTTGACGCCCGCAGTACCTTCTTCCTTCACGGTGCAGGGGTAATTACCGGTGAACTCGATATTCACGTCCGTGGACATGATGGTGAGCGTATCTCTTCCATCCTTCTTTACGGCCTGAAGCCAGATGGAGCGAAGATATGCGGCTCCAGCCTTGCTCGGGATGATGGAAGCGGCCTTCTGGAGACCTTCGATGATCTGCTCTTTTTTTACGCTCAAATACATAATGTTTTTCCTTGTAGTAGAAGGTTAATTAGCGCGGTTTTGTTCCTAAGTGATGTAACCTGTTTTTATAAAAGAGAAAAGTAGGAACAAAATGGGGAACTGCCAGTGGCGGAAAGCACATTCAGATTATGTTTTCCTCCTTGGGACGATGTTTCTGCACTGTTTTGTCAGTTCTGTGAGCTGTATGTTCATATCTTTGTTCGTAACTTTCATTTTTTCAATTTTTCTAGTAGTATATATGACAGTGCTGTGGTCTCTTCCACCAAAGATGAGACCAATGGAAGGGAATGATTCTCCAAGGATGTCCCTACATAGGAACATGGCTATCTGCCTTGGTAGCGTAAGACGTTTTTCTTTATTGTTTTCACGTAGTTGATCAGATGTACAGCCGTAATGGGCAGCCACTGCGGCCAGTATGGAATCAATGTCTGAGGGCTGGGGGATGCCTGCCCTGTTCATAAGTGAACTGAGTTTTTCCTGAGAAGGAAGAACAGCGTCCTGTTCATAACTCATCCTCACCTGTTCCAGCAATCCGCGTATATGCCGGAGGCGGAAACAGCGGCGTGCAAGGAACAGAGCGGTGCTTCTATGTTCAGGAAGGGATATACGCTCCATTTCATTCTGAGCAAAACGCAGACGTACATCCAGATCAGGTTCCTCAAGTGCCAGAGAAAGATACGAACAAAGCCTGTCGTAGAGGGAAGGGATGAGGAGAGAGGCGAGGTATTCCTTGCTTTCCGTTTGGCAGGAAACAAGGATGAAAGCCTTACCTTCCAAGGAGTCCAGAAGACTGCACAGCTCCTGCTGGACATAGTGATGCTTCTCGATGAGCTGGATATCATCGACGATGAGAGCAGAGCAGGAGGCGAGTGTGTTGTGGGCGAGTTCCGAAGAGCGCTGGAAAAGCGCCAGAAGTTCTCTTCCTGAAAGAGAAAGGATGGGACCGGAGACGTGTTCCTTGAGTTCAAGAGCGGCGGCCCGAAGGAGGTGGCTTTTTCCAGTGCCGGAAGTGCCGTGCAGGAATATGGTACAAGGAGAGAGGCGGAGCGCCCTGCGGAATATCTGGATGGATTCCTTGTTCTTGCCGCCGGTAAGGAAGGTATCAAAAGAAGCGGTCCAGCTCGCAGCTTCAGGCTTCTGCACAGTCGTGGTCAGTGAAGGGCTTTTCTCTAAAAGAGAGGAATAGATATTCCCCGGCCATTCGTAGCGTATGCGGATGGAGTCGCCATACAGGGAACGGGCGGAGTTTTCCAGAAGGTCCTTTCCGAGATCCATGAACCAGCGATAGAAAAGAGCGTGGGGGAGATGGACGTGGAGAGTGCCTCCTTGGGAAGAGGAAAAAGAAAAACCGAGGGGATGGAACCACCCCTCCATGCTGTTTTTTTCGGTGATCCTCTGCCAGAGCTGTTTCTTGATACGATCGGAATCGAAGGCGCTGGGATGGGGGGCTCTCAGGCTTTTCGTTCCGTTGTATGAAGTGGGGTGAAAACTCATGGCAGTACTATTGAATATAATTTTTTTTAACGATTGGAAGCAAGGAGAGATGCTTCAGTCAACAAAGTGCAACACGTTGAAAATAAAAGGAAAAATAAATAGCCTACTGAGCGTTTCCCGTGCTTTGGATGCATTGCCGGGCATAAAATTTTTTACCAGAAAATGCTTGTACAAACAAGTGTTTTCTATGCTATAGAAGGCGCTGAAAAGGTGGTTCCAAGCACCTTTATTTTTCTTTTTTTGTCCCTTGTTATGATAAGAAAATCTCAAACTTTCGGCAAACTATGCGCCCGGCCTTTCATCATGGCCGGGCTTCTCGTCATATGCCTTTCTGCTGGCCTTGCGTGTTTTCTGGAGCGCCCGGCAGAGCAGTCTGTACCTGTGACGGAGCTTTTTCCCGCACCGTCCGCTGTTCCCCCACCCTCCTCATCCATAACCTTTGAATCTGCTCAGGATACGGATAGTATCGCTCCCCAGAAGACGGCCCTCGCTTCCGTGATGACCGGAATGTCCTGGATGAACGAGTTATGGAAGGGCGACAGCTCATCCCTGCTCGATACTTCGCTGGCTGTTTTTCTTGAGAGAAAGAAAAGCATGAGTGAGCCTGATTATTCTGAGCCGGTCGTGTGGGAAAAGGATCCTCGTTATACCGTCGAAGAGTCCGGGTGCGGTAAGCAGCTTTTCCGCAGTAAAGTCCGCAGTGGCGATCATATCGGCCGACTTTTCCGCCCTTGGCTGGAGAAAGGTGAGGTGGACAGCGCCATCAAGGCTGCGTCTTCGGTGTTCAAGGTCAATCGTCTTCGTCCCGGCCGTATGTTCAGTGTTGAAAGGAACAGCTCCGATGAAGTAGTTACCCGCCTCATGTACGAGATAGATGAGGACAGACGTCTCGTCGTTCGTCGTACGGATGAGGGCTTTCAGGCCGCTGTAGAAGTGTATGATTTCGTCACGAAGCTGGTTCGGGTGAAGGGCAGGGTGGCTACATCGCTGTTCGAAGCCATGATTGAGGCTGGTGAGGAATCCGCGCTTGCCGGACAGCTGTCTGATGTGTTCAGTCATCAGATAAATTTCGTGAACGAGGTTCGCGAGGGCGATGAATTTGAAGTCGTGGTAGAAAAGAAATATCTTGGCAGCGAGTTTCGCCGCTATGGGGATATCGTTGCCGCCCGTTTCATCAATGCGGGAAAGGAATATGAGGCTTTCCGCTTTTTCGATGATGACGGGGCCGCTCATTACTATGCGGCAGATGGTTCCTCTCTGGAAACACAGTTCCTCAAAGCGCCCCTCAATTTTACGAGGATAAGCTCGCGGTATTCGCTGCATCGCAAACATCCAGTGTTCGGCAAGGTCCGTCCTCATCAGGGGATAGACTATGCGGCCCCTAGAGGGACCCCGGTAAAGGCGCTGGGTGACGGTACCGTTACGTTCGTGGGCTGGAAACCGGGGTATGGAAAAAGCGTTGCAGTGCGGCATGGCGGTGGCATTGAAACGCATTACGCCCATCTTTCGCGATATATAAAGAAGCTGAAGAAAGGCGATAAGGTAGAGCAGGGACAGGTGATAGCCTTTGTGGGAGCAACAGGGACTGCGACCGGGCCTCATCTGGATTTTCGCGTGAAGAAGAACGGAAAATTCATCGACCCCCTCAAACTTTCCGGGGGACGTTCTGCTCCCATCGCGTCTGATAAGCGTGAACTGTTCGAAAAACAGGTGGCTCAGGCCCGACTGCTCCTGAATGGAGATGCCATAGCTTCTGTACAGTGAAAGATATAGTTCAACGAGGATTTTCTTTTACAGGAAAGGTCGCTGTCTCATGATCCATCTGAGGCTGGCGGCCTTATCTATTATGGTGATGCTTGATTTTTTTCAGGATAAAGCACACACAGGGAGAAAGAAAATTTTCGAGAGATGGTCATGTATCAGTCTGATTCCGATTTTCTGCTCAGCAGCTACGATTATGAATTGCCGGAAGAGCGCATAGCTCAGTATCCGCCTGAAGTCCGTGGAACTTCGCGGCTCATGGTGCTGGACAGGGCTTCCGGCAGGAATATCCATACGGATTTCTCACATCTTCCGGACTTTCTTCCCGCGAATGCTCTTCTCGTGGTGAACAATTCCCGCGTGGTCCCTGCTCGTCTTTTCGGGCAGAAGCCTTCCGGCGGCAAATGTGAACTGCTGGTCCTCACTCCTCCTCCCCTGCTTGAGGCTTCCGCTGTGCAGGATGAGGGCTGGTCTCATGCCCGCTGTGAATGTCTTCTGCGTCCCGGCAGGAGCATCCGAGTAGGAGACAGACTCACCTTTGGCGAACATATCGCCGCGGAAGTGCTGGTGAAGAAAGAATTCGGTCAGCACGAAGTGGAATTTTTCTGGAAGGGTGATCTGGTGGAACGCATGACGGAGATAGGGCGCCTGCCTCTGCCTCCGTACATCAAGCGTGATCAGGAAAAAGACGATATTTCCCGGTATCAGACGATGTATGCCAGTCCGGAAAAGTCAGGTTCCGTAGCTGCACCTACGGCTGGTCTCCACTTCACGGAAGAAATGCGTGCCAGACTCAGGGATATGGGCGTGGAATGGGCAGAAGTCACGCTCCATGTAGGCTATGGTACGTTCAGCCCGGTTCGCGAAGAGGATATCCGCGAGCATCCCATGCATAGTGAATATGTGGAGATATCACCGGAAACTGCTGCCGCCATACGCAAGGCCAAAGCAGAAGGGCGTCCTGTCATCGCTGTAGGCACTACTTCCTGCCGCACCATGGAAGGCTGTGCGCTTCAGAACGGTGGCGAGATACCGGAAGGCGGCTGGCATGGCTGGACGAATATCTTCATCTATCCCGGCTATCGCTTCAATGTGGTGGATCACCTGACGACCAACTTCCACCTGCCGCAGTCTTCTCTCATCATGCTGGTGGCGGCTCTTTGCGGCCGTAAGCGTATCCTGGATGCCTATGCTGAGGCTGTGGAGGAAAAATATCGTTTCTTCTCCTATGGGGATGCGATGTTCGTCCGCTGAGGATTTTGGCAGGATATGAAAAAAGGGACCTGAAAAGGTCCCTTTTTTGTATGCGGAGTTAACTATCAGAGTTTGGATATCTGCCAGATGTTCACCGTGACCGGCATTTCCTGTTCGGTGAGCGGGGAGATGGGCAGGTAACAGATGAGTCGATGGTTGAGGTGGAATTCAGGCAGGATATCCAGCAGATGGTGGAAGATCTCACGTCTGGGTTCAGCTATCCAGGCTTTGCCGCCGCTTTTGAGCATGGTGTTCAGATACTGAGCGATGGGGCGGGCAAATCCTTCTTCGTACATCACGTCGCCAGCCCAGATGTAATCGAAACTTTCCGCGGGGAGCTTCGGGGCTCGCCAGTCTTCGACCTGCCAGTTGACCCCGGGCACACCGTTGAGGAACTCATTGATGCGGGCATACTCTATGGCTTGAGGTTCATAATCCATGGCGGTGACACTAGCCCCCAGCCACTGACCCATCAACGCGGTGAAGCCGATGCCGCATCCCATGTCGAGGCAGTTCTTGCCGGTGATATCGTCCTGCATTTCAGCAAGCCAGCCCGCCAGAGCGAGAGAAGAGGGCCATATTTCGTTCCAGTAGGGCAAGCGGTCTTCGTGCCCTTCCTGTTCGGTCATGTTTTCCCAGAGTTTATCCATATCTGCGCGGCGGAAATGCCATATTTTGCCGCAGGACTGGAATATACGGTCAAAGGGAGTGTATGCTTCCATGATATCTCCTCATCATAGACTGGGCGGAAGGCAGTATATCCCGGGAAGGTCCGGGAGTGAAGTCCTAACGGTGGAGGCTTCAGGCGGAATGGAAGGAAAGTTTTTTAGAAATTCCGTATCAGAGGTGTCCTCTTGCAGTCATCCGGCGATGCACCATCCAGTAGATGGGCAGAGAGACGGCGGTCACCAGGGCAGAGAAAATATACATCGCGGTATAGCTGCTTGCCGAGGCTACGGCACCGAGCAGCAGGGGGCCTGCACCCATACCAGCATCACATAAAAGCCAGAACGTCGTCACGGAATAGGAACGGCGCCCCTGCGGAGCGTCGCGGCAGACGATGGCGTTGCAGCAGGAGGAGAGCGTGCCGAATCCGAGCGCACAGCCGATGGCACAAAGGATGATGGTCATCATGCAGGGGGACATGGCCAGAGCGCCCAGACCGATGATCTGGGCCAGAAATCCCACCGTACAAATGATGTCATCCCCGAATCTGTCCTGAAGTCTTCCGGCGCAGGGTCGAGCTGCGGCAAGGATGACGGCATAGATCGGGAAAAAGTACGTGAACTGCGTAATGAGGTTCATCTCTTCAGCATAGACACGGTAGAAGGCCATGATAGAAGAGTAGCCTACTGCCGTCATAAAAATGCAGAATGCCAGAGGCAGAGCCGACAACTCCAGATAGGCTGAAATACCGTGAGGTCTCATATCCTTCGATTTCGAACGCTGAGGGCCTGGATCGAAGGCAGACGTGTCTACCAGCATGATGAAAAGCAGGGTGAGTGCGGCGAAAAGCGTTGCCATGATGAAGCAGGCATTCGGTGCAAGGTCATAGAGCCAGCCCCCCAGGAAGGGACCGATGCCGATGGCAAGAGATGGGGCCATCATCAGATATCCGGATGCTTCGGCATAGCGACTGCGGGGAAGGATGGACATGCCGATGCTTATGGTGGCATTGATACCTGTTCCAAAGCCTATGCCATGGATGAAGCGGACCAGAAGCAGGAAGACTATGCCGGCATCAATGAAATATCCGGCGCTGGCAACGAGATGGATAGCAAGGAATACTATGGCCGCCCGCTTCCAGCCCAGCTGTTCCATGATACGGCTGGAAAAGAAGCGGGAACACAGAGCGCCTACCACGTAAATTCCGGAAAGCAGGCCGGCGATGGTGACGGAAGCTCCCATGTTCTGAGCGTAGCCTACCATGATGGTCATGAGCAGGTACATTACCAAGCCGCTGAAGAACATGGAAAGAAAGACAAAATAGAAATTTTTAGTGAAAATCTTTTCGTTCATGATAGGTCAGGCAATAGCTGGCGATGTTAGATAAGTTTTTAGTGGATACGATATAATATTAATAGGTGAAAGATAGGGATGTCAAATCCCTATCACTTCAGAAAATGCGAAGGACTGACAAGAAAAGCCCTGCCTCATGAAGAAGCAGGGCTTTGGACAGCGTATTGCCAGCAGAGTTTATCTGAGAGCCTGCGGCAGAACGATATCTTTGGAATCCACGCGGTTACGCATCATATTATTGGCAAGCATGAATTCAAGGTCTTCGTTCATGCTGGTAAGGTCGCTCTGATCGAACGTCTGCGTGAAATACGACCATTCGAACATTTTCCTGGCATCGTCGAGGCTGATCTTCTGCTCCTTGGCACCAAGTTCGATTGCCTTGTCGTGGTTGGCTTCGATCCACGCCCAGGCATCATTGTGAGCCTTGATGACAGCGGCAAGCTGGTCGGGGTGATTTTTGATGAAACTGTCGCTTGCGGCGACACCGAGCTTAGGAGTGACGAGACCCTTGGCTGTGGTGAGTACGGTACAGCCAGCCTGTTCCGCCTTGATGAGACCGGCCGCGGAGAGCAGGGCGGCGTCCACCTGACCAGTCTGGAGAGCGGCGAAGGCCTTGCCCAGATCCATCTGGATGAAGTTCACATCGCGGATGCTCATGCCGTTCTTGGCGAGGGCAGCCACGAGTATCTGATGGAGTACGGTACCCTTGGGGCCGGCCACGGTCTTGCCCTTGAGGGACTTGATGTCGGTAACGCCACCTTTTGCGGCAACCACGGCGAAGACATCCAGAGGACGAGAGACGCCAGCCACTACCTTGATGGGATTACCTTCCGCGGCGGCCATCTGGATGGACGTGGTGTTCATGACACTGGAAACATCGAGAGAGCCGGCGGCCATGGCACGGGCCTGCTTGGCACCGGAAGTGATTTCATGCCAGACCACCTCTACGCCGAGAGGTTTGAGTTCTTTCTCCAGAAGACCGAGTTCCTTCATCACGATGACCTGAAGGTTGAACGGGGCTTTCACAAAGCTGATGTCGAGCTTGTTGTCCGAGGCCATGGCAGGAGCATGGGCGAGGATGGACAGGGAAAGAAGCAGGGGAGTGAAAAGCGCCTTGAGTTTCATGAGTTACTCCTTATTGAGGATGCGGAGGATTTCTTTGCGGATGGAAGCCTGCTGTTCCAGATCGGAGAACTGATGTTCTTCGTAGGTACTGGAAGAGGTGCAGTCTTTCATGATGATAATACGCTTGGCAATGAGAAAGGCCTCTGAAATGTCGTGTGTAACGAAAAGACAGCGGATACCTTTGTTTTCTACCAGGGATTTGATCATTGTCTGGAGTTTGCCGCGGGTTAT
>JAFWYI010000206.1 GCA_017522745.1 Mailhella sp. | reverse complement strand
CGGGCTTTCTTTTTTTTCTGAAATATCAGAGACGTTACTGCGCAGGAACAGGCGTGGGAGCCGCCGCGGGGACAGGCTGAACCGCTTCCGGCAGGGAAAGGGACGGCACAGGTTCCGCGATGCTCATAGACGCGGGCTGTTCCGGCACGTTCAGCACGGGAGCGGGAGCCGCCAGCACAGGTTCGATGCGCGGAGCCTCTTCGGGGAGCGATATCTGGAGCGCGGGAGCTTCGATGCCCGCGGCCCGGGACTCAAGCTGTTCGGCCATGCGGCGGCAGATGTCGGCGGCGGCGACCATGGACTTCGTAGAAGCCTTGCGGCGCCCCAGCCATTCGCCAAGGAAGACGAGATCGGCATCGGAAAGCGCAGGGCCAGTGGCTTTCTGGCGCAGGGCCATTGCCAGAGCCTGACGAGCTGCGCCTTCCTTCGCATCGAAATTGCTGGCCAGCCGCGCACTCTGCACCATGCGCTGGCTCAGTTCCGTCATTATCGCCCTATGCCCGGCATCACGCGCTTCGGCATGGGCCGTGTAGGCCTTGGCGAACTCTTCCTCGGCAGAAGCCTCTTTCGCGGCGGCCTTGTGTATGTCGCTCAGCAGTGAGGGAAGATCCAGCGCGGATGCCGCATCCAGCGAAGCCGCCGTGCGGCGCATGAAGTCGGCATAGACCTTGAACATGTCCGCCACCTGCGAAGCGTCAAGCTGCTTTCCACGGCGGGGCGCTGCGGCCGCCTTTTCCAGCTCTTCGAGGAATACGGGGGAATACAGGCGGTACAGCACTTCCAGCACACCCGGAGTGAACACGTAGTTCAGGATGGATCTGCGGCCTTTGAGGGCATCGTTCTCGACACTGCGGAGCGTGTCCGACGTGCTGTAGCGGGCGTTGGTCCGCATCAGGGTGACGGTGCTTCCGCCCGGGGCCCCTTCGTGGCTGGGCTCCACATAGCCAGCCGTCAGCCAGCGGGCAAGATCCTTCACGAAAGCCCCGGTGACGACGGAATCCTGACGGCGTTCCACGGCTTTTACCGGCGCTTCGGCAATGGTGCCGCCCGCGCTGGCTCCGCCGGCCTCGGGAGTCCCTTCCCCGGCAAGCGCTTTTTCCACGCGGGCCATCACGGCTTCCTCAGGGCCGAGTTCACGCTGGCGCGGCCCGGTGTTGAGCGGCGCGGTGACTTCGAGCGCGACATTTTCCTTCTTCCCGGCAGTCGGGGACGTCACGGCCTGAACCGCCTTGGTGAGCGCCTTCCCCAGTTCGGAGGCAAGCCTTCCCTCCTGAGCGGGATCTCCGCCCGCCGGAGCTTCGCCCCCTGCGGACTTGGACGCCGCGGACTCCATGCTCACGGCCGCTGGCTGGAGCGGCGTACCGGGCGCATCCTTCCCGCTATTCTGCGTGTACAGCCAGGCCCCGGCTCCGGCACAGAGAAGCAGAACGAAGCAGACACCGAGTTTACTGGAAGAACGCTGAGGATTGGACATAAATGCTCCTTCTCACCAAAGGCCAGAGGACGAGGCCTTGAATTTACACCTTTTGTTTTTTAGCGTATTCCTCTGTTCCTGTGAAGAGTACTGCGGGCCGATGGTCCGCATAATTCCTCAGAATACGCCATTTTTTCAAGGATGCCCCATGAAATGCACCCGCTGTAAAGCCCATGCCGTCGTCGCACTGCCCAGCCATAACGCCGCCTTCTGCCCTGAATGTTTCCTCGATTTCTTCTCGAAGCAGGTGGACAAGGGCATCCGCGAACACGGCCTCATGACCCATCAGGACAAAGTACTGGTGGCGCTTTCCGGCGGTAAGGATTCCCTCGCGCTCATGCTGGAGCTGGGGCGTCAGGGCTACGATGTCACGGGTCTGCACATCGACCTCGGCATCCCGGAATCCTCCCCTGCCGCCCGAGGTGTGGTGGAACGCTTCTGCCAGAAGTACGAATTCCCGCTCATCGTGCGCGACATGGCGGCCGAAGGGCTCGCCATCCCCGAAGTGAAGGCCAAACTGCGCCGCCCCATCTGCTCTGCCTGCGGCAAGATCAAGCGCTACTTCTTCAATCAGACGGCGCGTGAAGGCGGCTTCACGGTCCTGGCCACCGGTCATAACCTCGACGACGAAGTGGCCCGCCTCACCAGCAACACTCTGCGCTGGGACAGTGCCTACCTCAGCGATCAGGGCCCCATGCTGGCCGATGAAGACGGCTTTGCCAAAAAGGTGAAGCCCTTCTGGCGCGTTACGGAATTCGAGACCGCCAACTACGCCTTCCTCATGGGCATCGAGAACCACTACGCCCCCTGCCCCTACAGCACCGGGGCCAGCTTCTCCACACTCAAGAGCCTGTGGCTGGAACTGGAAGACAAGATGCCCGGACGCAAGATGGACTTCTACCACGGCTTCCTCGAACGCGGCAAGCCCGCCTTCCAGCAGGTGGAGCAGAAGGATGCCGACATCCTTTCCCCTTGCAGCCGCTGCGGCTACCCCACCTCGGCCGAGGTCTGCGGGGTCTGCCGTATCCGCGAAGCCCTCGCTGAACGCGACTAGGCTCTGCCTGCAGAAACGGTCTAAGGTTCCGTAACATTTCCGCCTCAATTCCCTGAAAAAGCAGCTATCTCCTTGTAACAAAAAGAAACTTGCCTTTTTACGGACAAGCTATGATTCTTTATGGAAGCGGCAGGACATGCCGCCGGAATCATACAAGGAGGCACGTTATGAAACGTCTGCTCTTCACCGCTCTTCTCTGTACCACTCTGGCGGGCTGTGCCTACGACCCTTACGGACCTGACGTTTCGGGCAATGTCGCCTTCGGAACAGGCGGCATCTATGGCGGGACTGTCGCTGTCGGGGCTTCACCGCTCATCGTTCCCGTGCCGACGCACCCGATCTACGTGACGCCTCCACCGCCCCCGCGGCCTATCTACGTAGCCCCGCCAAGGCCGCATCGTCCTCATCCGCCCGCGCACGTCGCGCCACCGCCCAAACCTCACCGGCCTGCTCTGCATCCCGGCGGACCGAAACCCGGTCATCGTCCCCCCGCCTTGCATCACGAAAAACCCGGTCACAAGCCACCCGCCATCCGTCCCGGCGGACCAAAGCCCGGGCACAGACCGCCTGCCGTGGCCCCTCGCCCGGGTGGTCCCAGGCCGCCAGCCATCAGACCCGGTGGCAATCCCGGAGGACATCGCCCTCCTGCGGCACGGCCCTCGCGTCCGGCTGAACCTCGCCGTCAGGATACGCCTCACGACAATGGACGTCCCATGCACGGAAGGTTCCCGCGCTGATGGCGGTCCTTCCCTGAAAAAGATCCGCAAAAAAAGCCCGCTTCCCTGTGTACCAGAGGAGCGGGCTTTCGTTCATAAAGGAGATATCATCATTTCTGGATGAAAAGCTTTACGATCCAGCAGCAGGCGGGCACGAGCGCCAGCACCATGTAGAGGCGCAGCATCTGGAACGCCGAGACCATAGCCTTGCCGGGCCCCACGTCGGCCATGCCTATCACGGCATTCAGACCACCGGGAGACGTGGCGAGGATGGAGCTTATCACGTCGAGCCCCGTCACATGATAGACTATGATGGCACTGAGGATGCCGGCCGCCAGAAGGATGAGCGTACTCAGGGCCATGATGGGAATCTGGCTCTTCACTTCGGCCAGTATCTCCGGCGAGAACATGGCGCCGACACAGATGCCCATGGCCACCTCGGCACAGACGAACACCGGACGAGGCACCTCGACCCCGACTCCGCCGATCAGCTTTGCCGCCATGCTCCCCATGAT
>JAFWYI010000014.1 GCA_017522745.1 Mailhella sp. | reverse complement strand
GTCATCAACCATTTCGATCTGTTCCCCACATTGCTTGCGGCGCTGGGTTTTTCCATCGAAGGGGACAGGCTCGGCTTCGGTTACAATGTTTTCTCGCGTGAAGTCCTCCCTCCTCAGGATAGTCATGAACAGCTGAAGAAAAGAGTCCTCAGCGGGAGCAAAGTCTATGAGAGCCTGTGGCTGCCGGAATACGCCGAAGGGAAAAATACTCAAGGGCAATAAAAATGCTTGCCAAGGCAGTACTCTTGATATAGAAGAACTCCAGCAAAGACGTTATCTGCCTGCGGGCAGTTCTCATATTTGCTGGTGTCCATAGAGAAGAGGGTATACCCGATCCCATTCCGAACTCGGCAGTCAAGCTCTTCATCGCCCATGATACTGCATATTCTTGTGTGGGAAAGTAGGCCGATGCCAGCATTATCTTTCAGCCCCTGCGCTATGCGGGGGCTTTTTTTCATTGGAGGCCTGCATGGAAAAGGTTGTCAAGGAAGTGATGGCCGCGGCGTTCATCCGCGAAGGTCGTATACTCATCATGCGAAGAGCGCCTTTCATGAGCTGGGCCGGCTGGTGGGAGTTTCCCGGTGGCAAACAGGAACAGGGGGAGAGCCCTGAAGACTGTCTGGCACGCGAGCTGCGTGAGGAACTCCACATAAATGCGGAGATAGGCGAGTTTCTCACGGAAAACAGTCACGGCTACGACTTCGGTACAGTCCATCTTTCTGTATACCGGGTAGCAGCATGGACGGGAGACATCGTACTGACGGTCCATGACGACATGTGCTGGGTCCCTATTGCAGAACTTGCGGACTATCCCAAGTTGCTTCCTGCCGATATCCCTGTGGCGCGAGCCCTTGAAAAATTGTTCCAGAGCTAAAAAAGGCTCCACCGAATGCCGGTGGGGCCTTTTTTTTTATAGTCCGTTGGTCGCATCCATGCAGTCGATGCAGAGTTTTTTCCCGTCGAGCTCATGGATCATGGAGGACATGACTCCTTCACCGCATTTTTCGCAGAGTATCGTGGGCAATCTCCGAGCCTTGGACGGCATGGAAAACGTCACGTCTTTGACCTCGAACAGTTCCTCAAAAGGAAGGGAAAGGAGCCTGTCACATTCTCGCGTTCGTATCTGCGTAGCTTCTATTTCCAGTTCTTCACGGCGCTGATCGGAAATATCTGGCGAGTCGAGTTCGACGCGGATTTCCTGCATCCTGGCTGAAGGCATATGCGGGGCAGCTTTGGCGACGATGCGGGCGGACTTTCCGTCACAGCGGCGGAAGAAGCTGAACGCGACCTTGCCTCTGTTGCGGAAGATGAGGTTGCCTTTGCCGAACGTACAGCCTACGAGAGCTTGGATAGCATCCACGGCACACATATCAGTTTCCGTCACCGTTACGATCTCTTCATCGGTGGCAGAGCCGAAATGTTCCAAGGCCCAGACGGCGGCTCGTATCCCGCGGGCAAGCCCGGGGCACCAGTGACCATGGAATGCGGTAGCCTTTTCGATGTGTGACTGAAAGCGGTCTGGCGAAAACATGAAAACTCCTTCCGGTGGATTCGCTGTGTCAATAGTGAGGATCATGAGCGGGCAGGGCAGACGATGGAGCCATTCGAGTCTGCGTACAGATGGATGCCACATTCTCCATAGATATGCTGGAGAGTCTGCGGCGTGATGACATCCCGAGGAGGTCCCTCTGCAAAGATCTTTCCTCCGGCCATGATGGAGGCATTGTCGCAGAACCAGAGCAGATGGTTGGGGTCGTGACAGCATACAAGGACGGATACCCCTTGCTTGGCGATATCACGCAGTATTCGCCATACCGCAAGCTGATTGCTGAAGTCGAGCGAGCTTGTCGGTTCATCCAGAAGCATGACAGGCGTCTGCTGAGCTAGCGCTCTTGCGATAAGTACCAACTGGCGCTGACCGCCGGAAAGCTGATTGCATGGCTGATCCGAAAGGTCTGCTATACCTATGCGCTCCATGGCCTCCTGAGCAATGCTTCTGTCCTGCCTGTTGAGGCGAAACCAGCCAGCCATCCGGGGAGTACGTCCCATGAGTACCATTTCGCGTACGGTGAAGGGGAATGGCTGATGATGCTCCTGCGGCACATAGGCAATATGGCGGGCGAGTTCGGATGGGGATATATGCGCGATGTTTTTTCCGCTGGCGAAGATCTGTCCTTCCCTTGGATGGAGCAGGCCCATGCAGCAACGGAAAAGAGTAGACTTTCCACAGCCGTTCGGCCCCAGAAGACCGCATACTTCCCCCTGACGGATCCGCAGGCTGAAGGCGTCCAGTATTTTTCTGCTGCCGTAAGAAAAATGGAGATCGCGGATCTCAAGCGGGAAACTTGTGTCTGTGGGAGATGCGGGCGCACGACGAGCGGCCTTTCGGAAAAAAGGCCATCTTGCGCCCTCTTCCCCCTCATGGAGCATCTTCACCGGAAGAGACGGTACGGTAAGCGCCGTGAGGGGTGCAGAGGCTGCAGTGGAAACGAGGTGGAGATGATCACTCAGCATATAACTCTTTTCCTTTGACCCTGAGCAGCCATAGCAGATAGGGAGCGCCCACGATGGAGGTGACGATGGCAATGGGTATCTCCGTCCCTGTGATGGTTCGTGCAAGCGTATCACACAGAAGCAGGTAGAGAGCGCCCAGCAGTGCGGAACAGGGGATGACCCATCGATTGTCCGGCCCGAAGATCATGCGGGCAGCATGTGGCATCATCAGGCCGACCCATGCGATGATGCCAACAGACGAGACGCAGACGGATACGGCAAGCGTTGCCAGCACTATGAAAACGCTACGAAGCCTGTCGGGATGAAGGCCGAGACTTCGCGCTTCCTCGTCTCCCAGAGAAAGGATGTTCAGCTTCCATGCAAGCATGGTGAGCAGAGCGAGGCATGGCAGAACGGTGGATGCGATCAGCACTACATCGTTCCATGTGGCGTAGTAGAAGCCCCCCATCATCCAGAACACGATCTCTCTCAGTTCAGTATCTGTGGAAAGGTACTTCATGATACCGACCAGCGCGGAAAACAGAGAGCCGACGATGATGCCGGAGAGGATGAGCGTGAGAGGAGGGGTCCTGCCATGGGTCCGGGCAAGGAAAAAGGCAAGCAGAACAGCCGCCATGGCAAAGATGAATGCAGAG
>JAFWYI010000205.1 GCA_017522745.1 Mailhella sp. | reverse complement strand
CGCTTGCGGAGACTGGCGAAAAATTTTCCCTGAACGATATTTTTGAAAACGAGGATCAGGCAGGGGCTCTGCTCAGCCTTACGTGGCCGGAGCGTATCGCCCAGCGCCGTGAGCGGGGGTCTTTCCGACTTGCTTCCGGACGAGGTGCCTCTCTGCCGCCGGAAGATACGCTTGCAGACTCCCCCTTCCTTGCCATTGCCGCCATGGATGGTGGAAGCGCAGGGACAGGGCGCATCCATCTGGCCGCCCCTCTCGCCCGGGCGGAACTTGAATTCCTGCACGCTTCCCGCATCCGTCGCGAAGATTCCATTCTCTGGGACTCTCGAACGGAAACTGTACAGGCACGCCGCCGCGTTCGGCTGGATGCGCTCATCCTCGACGACGAGGCCCTTCGAGGGGACTCGCTTCCTGCTGAGCCTGTGACAGCCGCCGTGCTGGATGGCATCGCGACTCTGGGGATAGCCTCCCTTCCGTGGACAGAGGAACTCCGGCAATGGCAGGCACGAGTCCTGCTCATGCGCCGCATGGACGGCGAGGACTCCGAGTGGCCGGACGTGAGCGACGCCGCTCTGCTCGAAACTATCCAGCAGGAAGGTGAGAACTGCTGGCTTGCCCCCTGGCTGGATGGCGTGACCCGCCGTACCCAGTTCGGACGCATCCCGCTGGACAAGGCTCTCGGCGCGCTTCTCCCCTACGCTCTGCAGAGCCGTCTTGAGCAGGAGACGCCCACGCATCTTTCCGTGCCTTCCGGCTCTCATATCCGTATCGACTACCTGCCCGAGGGGGGACCGGTGCTTGCCGTGAAACTCCAGGAAATGTTCGGTCAGCAGACGAGTCCCGCTGTCTGCAATGGGCGCTGTCCCATCGTCGTCCACCTGCTTTCTCCGGCGGGCAGACCGCTTCAGGTCACTCGTGATCTGGCTGGCTTCTGGCGCACCGGCTACGCCGCCGTGCGTGCTGAGATGCGCGGTCGCTATCCCAAGCATCCGTGGCCCGAAGATCCCCTTTCCGCTCTTCCTACCCGCAAGACGAACAAGGCACTGGCCCGAAGCTGAGGAAAACGCTACTCGTCAGTCTCTTCGGGGAACAGCGACATCTGGCGCATCCTGTCCCTGTCGTGGAGCAGAAGCGTGGCAGGCAGCTCGTTCTGTCTGCCCGCCAACTCCGGCGAAGACGCGTTCCGAGGCGTGCAGGGAAAGATCACTATACGCTTCCCCGCCATGCGGGCTTTGGCAATGGAATCCCGCGTCCCCCGGGAGTGCCCGTCCCAGAACGCCGCTACAGCATCGGCACGCCGCACGATCTCCGTATTGCGAAGAGGGCCGGCTTTGCGCCCATGAGTCTCCCAGTCTGCGTTCACTATCTCCAGCGGCAGACCGAACTTTCGTGCAAAGCGAACGGCCAGAGCATCCGCGCCTCTGGCCCCTCCCGAGATCACGGACTCGATTTCGCTTATGAGAAAAGACTGAAGCAGACACTGCTCCAGCCACTCATAGTTCTGAAAAGTCCGGGATCCTATCACCGCGAGTTTCACGCGCCACCTCTTTACTGCAAAAAGAATGCTTCCTTCAGCATACGGCATACAGGCTGGTGCCGCAAGACATCTTGATTTCATAGCGCGGGAAGGCAATAATGGAGCATTCCCTTTGTTCCTACCAGTGAGGCCTTTCATGCCCGGAACCATCCACGTCTCTCCCGAACTCGCCACTCGTGCCGAAGCCCTTTTTCAGGAACTGGGCCTCGATCTCGATACCGCCGTCAGCCTTTTTCTCCGTCAGGCTCTCCAGGATCAGGGGCTGCCCTTCACGCCCAGACTGATCCCTGCCCCCTCTTCCACGTCCGGCACGGAGAGTACGCCCGCCGAGCAACCGGTCAGCCCCAGCGCAACATTACCGAACGAGGAGCGAAGCGTTCCCCCCGCCGAACCTGCCGATGCACTGGAACGCACGGACGACACGCAGAATGATGGCCCGGAAATGCAGGAGCTCCAGCCGGACAGCGAAGTCGATATGCCGTCCGAGCCTGCTGCGACCGAAACGGAAAAGGTCGAGTCCCTCCAGGATAACGATGCTTACCGGGAGCCCTCTGCCTTTTTCAACGACGCCCCTGCCGACGATACTCACTCGCTCTCCGAACTGCGTCAGGCCTTCCTGGACATGCATCTCATCGGCACGCCTTTGCGCCGCGTCCGTTCGCTGAACCGCCTCTACGCCATAGGCGAAGCGAACGAACACGTACCGGGCTGGCGCGAAGTCTATGTTTCCGGCGACGAGCCCTTCGCGTTGGATTTCGGCGTTGTTCGTGTGGAGCTGGGCTATCACGGAGGCGGCAGTCTGCGGATGATGGACGGCCGCCTTCCGGATGAGGTACTGGAAGCCGACGCTGTTTTCCCCCGCGACCTCAGCGCGGTCTTCTCCTCGGTCATCGGACAGCGCCTCACGGATGTCAGCTCGGGCCGGGTCCCCGGCGGAGAAGCCGAGCAGCTTCGCCTGCGCTTTGCCAACGGCTGCACGCTCATCTTCATGCCCGGGGCCGAATGGGGAGCCTTGTGGCTCACCGATGCCCATGGCTCCGTACTCTACGCTCCAGACACCGTATGGCTGCGCGTGCTTGGCGAGCGCATGTGGCAGGGCTTGCGCTGAAATCCTTGCGGCAAAGTATGTTTTGAACATTGACCAATGCACGGCATACGCGTATCCTGCAACGAATTCCCTCTCAAGGACAGATCATGGATAATAATTTCGCGGAAATCGAACATAAGTTCTCAGAATATCTCAAACGTAAAGGGTTGCGTGTCACTCCTCAGCGTCAGAAGATCCTGAATGCCTTTCTCCGCACGGAAGATCACGTCTCCATGGAGGAACTTTTCCTCGCCATACGCAAGACCGATGCCTCAGTCGGTCAGGTGACGGTCTATCGCACGCTCAAGCTCCTGTGCGAAGCCGGCATCGCCTCTGCGGTCAATTTCGAAGAGGGCGTCGTCCGATACGAACCTCGCGACCTGCATCATCACGACCATCTCGTCTGCGAAAAATGCGGTCGGAAGATCGAATTCATCAACGAGTCCATCGAGAAACTTCAGGAAGCCGTCTGCCATGAGCACGACTTCATTCCCACGTCTCATCACATGATCCTGTACGGCATCTGCCCTGCCTGCCAGAAAAAGGAAGACTGATGGAAAAGCTCTTCGTCCCCACGCATACTCGCGAAGGAATGCTGGATGTTACTGCCGCTCTGCATACTGCAGTGGAACGTAACGGCTGGAACGATGGCGTGCTTACTGTGTTCTGCCCCCACACGACGTGCGGTCTCACCATCAATGAAGGCTACGACCCTGATGTGCCCTACGACCTGACCGCCTTCCTGCATGAGCGCATCCCTCAGGACTGGAAATTCCGCCACGGCGAAGGTAATTCCGACGCGCATCTCAAGGCCAGCCTTTTCGGATCTTCCGTACAGCTCATCGTAGAAGAAGGCAGGATACAGCTGGGAACATGGCAGGCCGTGTGGCTTTTCGACGGCGACGGCCCCCGCACCCGCCAGCTCTGGCTGAAATGGATCGGTGCCTGATACAGCGTCATACAATTTCCCCAAAACAAAGAGACCGTTCCTCATGGCGCGGTCTCTTTGTTTTCAGGTAGATAACCTTAGCCTCTGTCGCGGCGGCAGTAACCGTCCGACATCCCCTCCGGGCTCAGTACGAGCTGCCAAAGCTGTATGCTTCTGGCCCGGAAAGCCCCGGCACAGGACAACAGATAATAATGGTACATCCGCCGCTGGCGCTCCGTACAGTGGAACTCGCCGGCATGGTAGCCGCGTTCAAAATTCTCATACCATGCCATGAGCGTCGTATCATAATGCACACCAAAATTCTGCCAGTCTTCCAGCACGAAATCCCTTTCCAGTGCCGATACCAGCGTTGACGGAGAAGGAAGTACGCCGTTCGGGAAAATATACCGCGTGAGCCACGGATCCGAGCCTGCCCCTGCTCCCAGAGCGCCGTTGCTGCCTATGCTGTGCAGGAGGAACTGCCCGTCAGGT
>JAFWYI010000204.1 GCA_017522745.1 Mailhella sp. | reverse complement strand
TCAAAGGTGTTATTTATATCCTTACCAATCCCTCTTTCCCTGATTATGTCAAAATTGGCTACGCAGATGATATAGACAAACGTTTAAAACAGCTGAACCGTAGCGAATGTACCCCTTTTGCCTTCAGAGTTTATGCAACATACGAAGTTAACTCCCGGCTCTCAGACCTGAAGATCCATGCCATCATCGACAGACTGAATCCGAATCTTCGCTCCATAGAAAATGTCAATGGTCAAAAGCGAGTCCGTGAGTTTTATGCCATGTCTCCTGAGGATGCCTATTCGATTTTTGAAGCCATTGCTGAAATCCACGATTGTACAAATGCTTTGAAACTGATTACGCCTAGCGAAGAAGAAATAAAAGCTGAAGAAACCGCAAAAGAAATTGACACTGAACGTGGAGATAAAGCCTCAAATTTCTCTTTCACAAGGTGTAACATCACGGTAGGAGAAAAAATTGAATATATTTACGACTCAAGCATTACTGCTATTGTTGCAGGCGAACGAGCTATTGAATATGAAGGCATGACTATGTCTTTGACCGCCTTGGCAAAAAAACTCACCGGAAAAACTTACGCCATCGCTGGTCCCAAATATTTCAAGTACAAGGGCGAGGGGCTCAATGAGTTACGAGAACGTCTAGGCGTATAAATAAACAGTATCCGCAACGTGCAAATCCCCGTCCCCTGCAGTAAGAGGCCTCTGTGAACATCGCCCTTGCCAAACACCTTTCGTCCCTGCTCCTTTTCGGCACCAATGGCATAGTCGCCAGCCGTATCGCGCTCTCCAGCTACGAAATCGTCTTCATGCGCTGTCTGCTGGGTTCACTCCTGCTGGGCGCTATCGTGCTTGCGGCCCGCAAGCCTCTGAGCCTGCTGAAGGAACGGCGCGCCTCACTGTTCATCACGGCCTCAGGCATCGCCATGGGCGCAAGCTGGATGTTCCTTTACGAAGCCTTCACGCAGATAGGTGTGAGCTTCGCCACGCTCACCTACTACTGCGGTCCGGTGATACTGGTGGCGCTTTCCCCCATACTCTTCGGGGAAAAACTCACCAGGCTCAAGCTCGCGGCCCTTGGTATGGTGGCCGCCGGGGCGGCGCTCCTGAACGGCCCTCTGGCAGGCGGAGGCTCGCTTTGGGGGCTGTTCTGCGGCGTCATGTCCGCGCTGAGCTACGTGGCTATGGTGGCCTTCAACAAAAAAGCCCGCGGCATTTCCGGCATGGAGAACACCCTGCTCCAGCTCGTGACCGCCCTCGCCACGGTCTCAGCCTTCCTGCTGTGGAAGCAGGGGCTCTCGCTGGACGTTGCCGCCGGCGACTGGCCGTACATCCTCATCCTCGGCCTCCTGAACACCGGCTACGCCTGCTGGCTGTATTTCTCCACCATCGGGAAACTCCCGGTGCAGACCGTGGCTGTGTGCGGCTACGTGGAGCCGCTCTCCGCCGTGCTGTTCTCCGTGATACTGCTTGGTGAGACCATGAGCGCGTGGCAGGCCCTGGGCGCCATGCTTATTTTCAGCGGCGCGATACTCAGCCAGATGCCGCGTTCCAAAAACTGAACACGCTTTCGCGCCATTAAAAACATAAGGCCTCCGGAACACGGAGGCCTTTTTCGTAGCGGGGATCAGTTCTCCCACTTTCCTTTCACATAACGGGGCATCTCGGTAAGGCGGCGTTCGCGTACCACACGGAACGGACCCTTGAGCGCCTCCTTACGGGTCTTGCCTTCACTTTCGAAGGTAAGCTCGTGGTAACGCAGGCGCGCGACATACTGAAAATGCTTACTGCGGCTCTGGCGCACTTCCGCCTGCACGGACTGACGGTCTATCTCCGTGAAACGCGCCACGTAGCGACCTTTTTCCCGCACGATCTGCGGCTTCTTGCGATTGATGGTCATGCGCTTGTTCGCCTTATCCACGTAGGCAAGCACGAACTTGTCCAGCTCCGCCTGTATCTGAGCTTCGCTCTTCTTGGCCATGGATTCGGCAGGAAGAGCGAGTGCCAGCGTGCAGAGGATAAGGGTCGCTAGAAACTTTCGGATCATCAAGATACTCCGTGAACTATGTATGCTTCCTTGCGAGAAAGGCCCGGCAAAATGCCAGGCCTTTCCGATCAAATCAATTCATTCCAACGATTAGTTGAAGATGAATTCCACGCGGCGGTTCAGATAACGGCCTTCTTCAGTGGCGTTATCGAACTTGAAGGACTTGCCCATGCCGACAGCGGTGAGGTTGGCAGCAGGAACGCCCTGTTCAACGAGGTAGGTCTTAACAGCGTTGGCGCGGTTCTGGGAGAGCTTCTTGTTGTAAGCGTCGGTACCGATGGAGTCGGTCCAGCCTTCGAGGGTGACCTTCACGTTCTTTTCCTTGAGAACGACGGCGGCTTCATCGAGGAGGCCCTGAGCCTTGGCGTCGAGCTTATAGGAATCGAAAGCGAAGTTCACGCCATGGAGAACGAGAGCTTCTTCAGCGGGAGCGCCGGTGTAGAACACGTCGGCCACGAACTTTTCGAGGGCGGCCTTGTCGGCGAGGAGATCGGAGCCCTTCACGGCCACGGAGCAGTCCTTCAGAGCGGCGATCTTATCGAGAGTAGCCTGACCTTCAGCGGTGTCGGCGAAAGACACGACGTGGAAGCAGATGCCGGGCTGAGCATTGTAGATGGCGACCACTTCGGCCACGGGGTCGATACCGGTGTTGCTGGCGCCGTCGGAAACGAGGACGACAGCGGCGGGACGAGCCATCTTGGCGTAGTCGGCAGCAGCGGCGGCGAGGCCGTCACCCATGGGGGTGAGCTTGCCGAAGATGTCGCCTTCAGCCTTCAGGCCGTCGATGCCCTTCTGCATGGCGGCGCGATCCCAGGTGCCGTAGGGAACGGCAGTGGCGGCAGGAGCCACGGTGTGCATGGAAGCCTTGTAGCCAAGGTTCGGGATGGCATCGTTGATGGCACCGAGCACCTGCTTGGCAGCGGCGGCCTTGGTCACCTTGGTGCCTTCGATCTTCATCATCATGGAGCCGGACTGGTCGGCATTGAAGTCAAAGCTGTCCACCTTGCGGATCATGTCAGCAGCCTGAGCAGCGGGGGCGAGACCCATCATCAGGGCAGCGGCAAGCATCGCGGTACGGAACATTTTCATGGGAAGCCTCCTATGAATTGGAAAAAAGTTAAGGCAGAATCGGATGCCTTATTTTTAGCAGTTCAACTAGTTACAGGCAAGTAGAAAAAAGGCGAAAGAGATAATCTCTTCCGCCTTTAATAATTCTATGCGACTGTTCGCAAGATATGGCTTACACGCAGCCGGTGGGCTTGGGGAGACCAGCCATCTTGCAGGCGCCCTTGCCGGGGCCGGAGGGGAACAGTTCGTAGATTTCCTTCAGCTTGAAGCCGGTGTTCTTGGACATGATACGCACCATGGGGGCGATACCGTTCTTCTTGTAGTAGTCCTGCAGGAAGTCAACAACCTTGTGGTGGTCGTCGGTGAGTTCCGGAATACCTTCGGCTTCCTTCACGAATTCGAGCCATTCGGGGCACCAGTCTTCAAAGCGGAGCAGGAAGCCGTCTTCGTCGACTTCAAAAGTCTTTCCCTGGAAAGAAACTTCAGCCATGGGAGTCCTCCTTGGACGTG
>JAFWYI010000203.1 GCA_017522745.1 Mailhella sp. | reverse complement strand
CCGCCTCCACTGCAGGGGAGAACGAAAGCAAGGATATCTGGGCGGAATTCTTCTCTTTCTGCTTTTTCTGCGCTCGTGCGACCACATTGTCCAGACTGAGGAGCATGCCAGCACGGCTGACACCGAAACAATCGCATGCACCGCCTTTGATAAGGCTTTCCAGAACTCGCTTCGTCACCTTGCGAAGATTGACGCGTGTACACAGATCGAGCAGTGACTTGTAGGGGCCATCCGCTTCACGAGCACGGATGATCTCGTTGATAGCTTCATCGCCCACGTTTTTTACACCGCCAAGCCCATAGACGATGGCTTCACCGCTGGGCGTGAACGCGCGCAGGCTTATCTGAACATCGGGCGGTCTCACTTCGATGTTCATGTCGCGACAGGCGGCGATATAGTTGAGGATCTTGTCCTGATTGCCTATTTCAGAGGAAAGCAGGGCAGCCATGAATTCAACTTTAAAGTAATGCTTTAAGTATGCCGTTTCATACGTGATATAGGCATACGCTGCAGAGTGGGCCTTATTGAAGCCGTACTCCGCGAATTTTTCCATCAAGTCAAAGATTTCATTGGCTTTATCTGCGGGAACATTTCGTTCGGAAGAGCCCTTGAGGAATATCTCGCGCTGTTTGGCCATTTCCTCCGGCTTTTTCTTACCCATAGCTCTGCGGAGCAGGTCAGCGCCACCCAGCGTATACTTCGCCGTTATCTGCGCGATCTGCATGACCTGTTCCTGATAGACGATGACGCCATAGGTATCGCGGAGACACGGTTCGAGTTCTTCCAGCGGATAGGTCACTTCGATCTCACCATGCTTACGCTTGATGGATTCGTCCACCATGCCGGAATTGAGCGGGCCGGGGCGATAGAGGGCAAGCATAGCCACAAGATCTTCGAAGCCGGAAGGTCTCAGCATGCGAAGATATTTTCGCATGCCCGTACTTTCAAGCTGGAACACGCCATCCGTATCGCCGCGTGAAAGTAGTTCGTAGACGTTGGGATCATCCGTCGCAAGATTTTCCATATCCGGAACAGGTTTTCCCTGAAGCGCGATATTCTTGCAGGCATTAGAAATGACTGTCATCGTGCGCAGGCCGAGGAAGTCGAACTTCACAAGCCCCACCTTTTCCACGAACTTCATATCGAACGCGGCGATCTGTTCCCCCTTGCGCCCGGCAAAGAAGGGGAGATACTGCTCCATCGGCTTGTCGGAGACCACGACACCTGCTGCGTGGGTCGAAGCGTGGCGCGTGAGCCCTTCAAGGCGGCGGGAGATGTCGATGAGCTTACGGATCTCGGGCTTTGTCTTATACTCCTCGGCAAATTCGGGGATAGTATCCAACGTTTTCTTCAGGGTCATCTTCAGATCGTTGGCGGGGATGAGCTTGGCGATGCGGGTCGTTTCCGCAAAGGGGATGCCCATGGCGCGGCCCACGTCCTTCAGCACGGCTTTCGCCTTCATCTTACCGAAGGCAGCGATCTGCGAAACCTTGTCCTTGCCGTATTTGCGAGTGACGTAATCCAGAACTTCAAGGCGCCTGTCTTCGCAGAAGTCAACGTCGATATCAGGCATGCTGACACGTTCGACGTTGAGGAAGCGTTCGAAGAACAGTTTGTTGGGCAGGGGGTCGATGGTGGTGATGCCAAGCGCCCAGGCCACCACGGAACCGGCGGCGGAGCCACGCCCCGGACCGACCGGGATATCATTGTTTTTCGCCCAGTTGATGTAATCCTGCACGATGAGGAAGTAGCCGGGGAAGCCCATATCGTTGATGACCTTGAGTTCCATCTCAAGGCGATCACGGTATTCCTTCTCGTCGATAGTGTCCTTATGAGGATGCTTTTCAAGGCGCTTGTCAAGGCCGGCTCGTGCCATGCGGCAGAATTCCGTCTCAAGGGTCATACCTTCGGGCAGATCGTAAATAGGGAAATGGTAGGGAGGAGCTTTGAGCTGTATCTCAAGATGGCAGCATTGCTCAGCGATCTTGGCGGTATTGGTGATGGCTTCTTCGGGAACGCCGACAAGGCCGGCACGCATCTCCTCTTCGCTCTTGAAATAAAGGTCGCGCGCATCAAAGCGGAAACGCTTAGCGTCATCCACCTTGGCCTGTGTCTGGATGCAGAGCAGGATGTCGTGCGCCTCAACGTCATCCGCATTGAGGTAGTGGCAGTCGTTCGTTGCCACCAGCGGCAGTCTGGTAGCATCCGCCACCTGGAGTATCTTTTCGTTGACGAAGGCCTGTTCAGGCAGAGAGTTGGACTGCACTTCAAGATAGAAGCGTTCCGGGAAAAGGGCAGAATACTCCTTGGCAATGGCGATGGCGTCATCAAAGGTACCACCACCTGTGATGAGCTTGTTCTTGCCCATGAGGGTCCGCGGGATCTCGCCGGCGATACAGGCAGAAAGTGCCACAAGGCCATCCGTGTGACCGTAGAGCATTTTTTTATCGATGCGGGGCTTGTAGTGGAAGCCCTCCAGCCAGCTGCGGCTGACCAGATGCAAAAGATTCTGATACCCTACGGTATTCTGCGCCAGAAGGATAAGGTGATGGCGTACGCGAGCGAAATCGGAGCTTTTATCGGTATGATCACGAGTGACATAGACCTCGCAACCGATGATGGGAGGCACCCCCGCATCCTTGCATGCCGAATAGAAGTAAGCTGTGCCGAACAAATTGCCATGGTCAGTGATGGCAGCGGCGGGCATTCCCAGATCTTTGGCTTTCTGTGCCAGATCGCCGACACGGATAGCGCCGTCGAGCAGGCTGAACTCAGTATGACAATGCAAGTGTACGAAATCCGACATGACTACTCCTAGTATCTCTTTGAAGGATAGCCCAGCCGTGTGACGCTGTAAAGTTCATCCGAGCCTTCTCGCAGGGTTGCTTCCTGAGCGCAGCAAGGCTACTATCGCAAAAAAATCAGGAGGACTCTTTTGTCCGCACTTCTGGAAAGCCTATTCACCGGTACGTTCGGCGGTGTCATCATCATGGTACTCGTCACGGCCGTCGTCATTTTTTTTCTGCGGG
>JAFWYI010000202.1 GCA_017522745.1 Mailhella sp. | reverse complement strand
TACGCCCTGCTCTGCGACTGCCGCAAACGCGCCCTCCTGCTTCGTCTACGTGAAAGTCCTGCCCAGCGGCGAAGTGACGGTAGTGGAAACCTTGCGGGGCTTCGGCCCTCGTCTGGAACGCCCGCTTGACGCCGTGACGCGGCCGTACGCCAGCCACTCTCCCTTCGTGCAGGAACCGCCCATGGACGTGGTGGGCGTGAAGGTGGATGGCAAACCTGTTCAGCCGGACATATCCGCTGTCTCCCAGAACGGCATCACCAGCCGCACGCTCGTCCTTTCCGCCACAGACAGGTCCCGCCAGAGCCACGACTATTCCGTCACCTACCGGACCAGTAGCCGAGTACTCTTCAAGTCCGATGTCGATCGCCTCGTGTGGGATGTCTGGGGCACTGGCACCGCAGGTACAGGCGTCATGCTCTCCTGCGCCGTTTCCCTTCCTGAAGGCGCGAAGGTACTGAAGCAGGAAGCCCGCCTCGGTCACGAGACCGGCGGCCACCGCCCGGTGCAGTCATGGATAGCCAAGGACGGCGCGGCCCTCTTCAAGGCACTGGAGCCGCTCGGCGAACGTGAGAGTTTTGAAGTTGCCGTAGAATGGCCCAAGGGATTCGTTGTTTCCGATGGCTCGGAAGCTATGGTCTCCACCGTGAACATCGCCATGTGGGCGCTCTTCGCCATCCTGCTCGCGGCCTGCGGTGGGATCTGGTTCGTCTTCGGGCGTGACCCGCATCCCAAGCCTGCCACTCCGCTCTTCTATCCGCCCGAAGGCCCGGACGGACGGCCGCTCTCCCCTGCGGCTATGGCCTATATCCGCAACGCCGCCTATCTGCCTTCGCGAGGCTTCGCGGCCCTGCTCATGAACCTTGCCGCACAGAAGATGGTAGAACTCACGGGTACGGGCACGCGCAAGGATCCCTACACCATCTACACGCCTCAGGACGTGGCGGAAAGGGTACACGCCGCATCGGAGGCCATACTCGAAGCACAGGAAAAGGCGGACAGCCACGAAGCCAGTCCTCCGCCTGCTCCTGAAAAGATACCTTCCGAAGGCACGACTCAGCGCCAGCGCCGCCGCTGGCTTGAAGCGCTGGACGAAGGCCGAGGCTTTGACGATGCCGAAGTGCTTACCTACCGGGAACTCTTCGCCACGTACCTCAAGGACGTTGAAGGCGAAAAGCCCCGCTACTACAGGATACTGAACGGAGACCATCCGTGGCTCATCGCCAGCGTACGCGAAACAGCCTATCTGGAACTCGCCCGCCTTTATCGCGGCCTGTGGAACCTGCGGACCAGCCTTGTGCTTTTCATGTTCGCTCTCTGCTACGGCTCTGTGGCGGCGCTTCAGGCGTGGCTGTGGGCGAAGTTCGGCGGCGACATGTACGTGACGCTCGCCGTCACCGCCGCTGTGGGCCTGCTCTGCTGGGGCTGCCGCATCCTCGCCAACTCCGCGCACAGGATGTGGATGAAGTGGCAGGAAATGGGCAGGCTGAACCTCGCCGTCA
Organism: Mailhella sp.; assembly: GCA_017522745.1. GTDB lineage: Bacteria > Desulfobacterota > Desulfovibrionia > Desulfovibrionales > Desulfovibrionaceae > Mailhella. The sequence continues at coordinate 6,289 of JAFWYI010000202.1, read as the reverse complement.
TGGGGCTTTACGCCTTCCTTCTCCCTGTCATCATCCTGTATGACGTGCTTCTCAGCCCGGGCTTCGGCTTCCCGCTCCAGAATATCATGGAAGGCTGGGGAGCGCTCCGCATAGCTCTGTGGATAGGCCTTGCGGGCTGGCTTTTCTTCAAGGTGAAGAGCATCTCCGAAGTTCTGCTCCGCCCGTGGCAGCTCCTGGCCTTCGTATGCCTGTTCTTCCTGAGTGGCGGTCTGGTGTTCACGTTCACCGGATTTTCCAGCATCGCCAACCTTGCCTTCCTCGGCATACTGCTCATGCCGCTGGCCTTCATGCCCATCATGAAGCAGCCCGCCAAGCGCGCCATGCCCATACTGGCGGACATCGAAGGCTTCGCCATGTACATCGGCGCGGCCGAAGCCCAGCGCATGAACTTCCAGAACCCGCCGGACAGGACGCCGGAGGAATTCCACCGAGTCCTCCCCTATGCTGTGGCTCTCGGCCTTGAAGAGGCATGGGGCGCGCACTTCTCCGACATGTTCAAGGAACTGCGCTTCCAGAACTCCATAAGCACTCTGTCCGAATACGAACATCGCATGAACGGCGACATTCCCGGCTAAGGAGCGATACATGCTGAAAAAGTTCTTCCTGACAGCAATGCTTTCCCTTGTGGTCTTCGCACCAGCATTGCTTACGCCCCAGCCTGCCGGCGCCGCTAATGAACGCGGCATCACGCTCACCTCGCACAAGTGTCAGCTCTGCGGCAAGGAGTTCTACACCTTCAAGCCGGACTCCATCGACTGCACGAAAAGCGAGACCCGCACCCGTGCGTATCAGAACGCCAACTGGTACATATTCAAGGGCAAGCGATCTTTTCCTGCCTGCTCAAGAGCAGACGGCGCGCATCTTTTCAAAAAAGGCAGTGATATCAGCGTCGATCCTGCCACCATTGTCAAAAAACTCGATAAGATAGTCTATCTTCGCAGCGGCTCTTCCCTGCAGGTTCAGCTCAAACGCATGAAGTGCTTGGGCTGCGGTCTGGAGGCGCATGCCTTTGCCTGCGACGACCTCGACTACACAAAGCCCATCGACCTCCGGCGCAGAAACACCTGGACGACGATGGACGGCCAGAGTTTCAGGGATTGCGGCTGGCAGTCCGCAGGTGCAGGCGGAGGACGAAGTCCTTTCCACATTATGAAGGACGCGGGAAGACGCTCCATAAATTCCCGCGACCTGGCCAATATCATGAACAACGTCATCTGTTCCCACCCATAAAGGAGATTCTCTATGCGCATGCGCACCCTTGCTCTTCTTCTGTCTCTGTTCCTTGCCGCGCCTGTACTTCCGTCCTTTGCGGCAGACGCTCCCAGCTACAGCGAACAGGCCGAGCAGATCCTGAACGAAGGCTTCAAGAAAGCCTATGAGGATGACGGAACGTTCCGCACCCCCGCCGAACTCACCCAAATTCTTGACCAGTATTACAAGAAGCTGGACACCCTCCTGAACCAGACGTGGAAAGAGACTCGCAGCTACCTGAAGAATGCCGACCCGCAGCTTTTCGAACAGCTCCTTGCCGACCAGCGGGCGTGGCTGAAATTTGCGGAATCCTTCGGTACTGCCGTTTATGGCGGCTTCGGCAGTGGCGGTTCCATGTACCGCAGCATGGGCATAGAAGCCAGCATGAGCCTGTGGGCCCAGCGCATCAAGTACCTCGACACCATTCTCGGCTATGTGAGCGAAGTGTACGGAGCGCCGGAAAAGTAGTCCTTCGAAAAAAGTGTATGAAAGAAGCGCATCCCCTGCCGAACTGGCGGAGGATGCGCTTTTTACACAGTTCCTTCAGGCTGGGAAAAGCCCGGCCGGAATTTACTGGATGTTCTGAGCGCCATATTCAGGCATGGCACCGAAGACCTTGAGAGCTTCCTGGAAAGGATAGCGGTTCGCGAACATGGAGACCTTGGTCACGATAGTGCCGCGCTGAGGCAGACCGAGTACGCTGCGCAGGGTATTGGCGGGCGAATTCGGATTGCTGAAGGTCTGTTCGGAGTAGCTGGCATTGAGGAAAGCGTCCAGATAGGTCGGATTGATACGGCCGGCAAAGACGTTGGGATCCTGCAGGTCGATGTTTTCCTCAATGGAGTTGATGCCGTCAGTGCCTTCCAGATCTTCAAAGAGTTCCACGTTGACCTTGACGATGTTGGGGCTCACGGTCATCTGCACGTCGGAAGTCTTGTTCAGGAAGAACACGTTGTTGTCGATGGCGATATTCTTGGTCTTGGCGTTACCGAGGGTGTTATCCACACCGGTACCCACGTTGAGGCCGAAGATATTGTTGCTGAACTCGCAGTTCACGCCGGTGTTGGCACGCACAGCGTAACCCATGTCGGCGTAGTCGCTCAGGCGGCTCCACGTGAACAGAACAGTGTTGTTCTTGAACACCCAGTTGACTTCGCCGGGCTTGCCGTTCTTGCTGGTGACGTTGGCGGCAACCATGCGGTTGTTCACGAAGATGTTGTTGGTCATTTCGACCTTGCCCTTGAAGGCGCCGATTTCCACAGCAAAGTTGGAACCGTTGACGAACGCGCAGTTGCGGATGGTCAGGTTGCCTTCGGTGCTCGGGTCAAGGGAGGCGTAAAGCATATAACGGTCGCGAGAAGGAAGTTCCTGCTCGGTGCCCTTGGCTGGCGGAGGCAGCCACATGCCGGTTTCCAGACCTTCAGGCTTACCCTTAGTGAGATGGTAGGTGGAAGCCTGACCATCGTCGAAGAGCAGACCGTCGATGGTGATATCATAACCGCGAACATTGCGGAACATGATCTCGAGGATACCGAACTTGCCCTTCTTATCGTTGTTCTTGTTCAGGGGCTGGAGCAGTACCTGATGCTTCAGCGGATCGCGCACGGCAAAATCGGGGCTGTAGCCGCCAACCAGGTTGACGGGCTTGTCCATGCTGAACCAGCCACAGCGCATCTTGCCGGGGTACAGACCTTCGGCGATGTGGATGGTATCACCAGGCTGAGCCTTTTCGATGGCCTTCCAGATGTTCTTGAGGGGCTCTGCCTGCGTGCCGGCATTCTTGTTCTTGCCGTTCGCAAGGGAGACGTACAGGTCTGCGGAGAAAGCTGGCTGGACGCTCAAGGCAAAGATTGCCGCGGCCATAAGAACAAGCTTCTTCATAAGACACCTCTTCCTAGTTAAAGTATTCTGAGGAATCGCCAACATAGAATCCAAGTCGATTATATGGGAACGATGGCCAATGTGTGGATAACGTATCTAACTGCTGGATTTTTTAGAAATACTCCTCCTTATGGATCTTCATGATGTACTTTTGTCCGCTACGGCAAAGGATGTGCCGGGACAGGATACTGAGCAGGAATTTTCTCATCCAGTCTCCCTGACTAACCCATGGCCTCTTCCGTGAAGATGAAGGACACGAGGTGCCAGCCGCCGTCCGCAAGGATAGAGAGGCCAAGAAGTATGGCGGCAGTCAGTCGTTTCATATTCTCTCCGTGTTAGGGGGGGGCTTTTTAGAAAAGCGTAGCGTGTTGCCCTCGTTATAGCAAGGCTCAGTTCCATTCCCCGCTGAAATACGGGTTCTGGAAATCCTTTATGAATCTGGAGGGCCATTCGAAATGGGCAACGCTGAGTTTTTGCGTCTTCCAGTCGAAGCGCCAGCAGAAATAGGCCGTGACGATGCCCCTAAAGCTGGCCCCGCCGCCGGAAAGCACAAGATCGCCGGAAACGAAGCCGTTGCGAACTTCGGTGTTCATGCGTTCCACGGTCTTGCCCGTAGATACGTTTTTGTACGCCGCGGCACCGTCACCATCAAAGGCCGCGGCCTTCCTAAGCGTGAGCGTTCCGGTCATGGACAGTGCTTTGCCGTTTTTCATCACTGTTGCGCTGGCCTTGTAGCACAAGGGGTTTTCCTTCTGGCGTGACAGCGTGGAGAAGGTCACCGTATCCTTGCCGGAGCTGTCGCTGGCCGCCTGCTTCAGGAATACAGGCGCGAAGTCCAGTTCGGGCAGGGTCTGGGTTTCGTCAGGCCCGAAGGCAAGCACCTTGCCTGCGGCATCGATGGGCACACAGCCCTCGGAGTCGAAGGCTGGGGTGTAGGCGTCTTCCGAAGGGGAAACAAAACGTTCCGCAAAGGCAGGCGAGGCGAACAGGCAAAGCACAAGGAGCGTGAAAAGAACGTGTTTCATAGGGATATTCCTTGTATCAGCCCATGGCCTCTTCCGTGAAGATGAAGGACACGAGATGCCAGCCGCCGTCCGCAGGGGAGAAGCGGGCCATGAAGGGCGCGGAAGCCCAGAGTATCTCTTCGCCTGTGTCAAAATTCTGCTTGAAAGCGCGCACCTTGCCGCTCAGGAGCAACGTACCGTCTGCCTGCTGCATCATGCCTTCGATGGAGCAATAGGAAGGCAGATAGGAGTCGCCGGCTATTTCCGTTCCGGCGTTGAATTCGCTCGTGCAGATGTAGTAGCCCTCAGCACCGAGGAAGACGCCATGTGGCAGTTCTTCTTCCAGAAAGGCGTTGAACACACGGAAGGCCACCTGCTTGGCATTGGCGGAAGACACGAAAAGATCGTACTTTTTCGGAAGGTTGGTGAAACGATCGGGGTAATCAGCGCGGTATTCCACGCTGTCGCCGAGTTCGCCGCGCAGGATGAAGCGCAGGGAAGAGAACAGAGCATGATTCCTGTCCATCTCTTCGGCGTTGCCGATACCCATGTGCCACAGGTTGAGCAGGTCATGCTTCATGACGAGTATGTCCTGCTTTGTGGGCTTGACCGGCCCCGCCAGCGAAGGAATGGTGAAACCGAGCGCGAGGACCAGAACAACAAGAGCGGCGAAAAGTTTTTTCATAATGATCCCCCTACCCCTTGCCAAGGTCTCCGAAATAAATGGAAATCACCGAGAAACTGCCGCTGGCCTCTTTCTTGAAGCTCACACGGAAGCTCTGTATGCCGCCTATCTGTTCGATGCCCGTGCTGTCGGGAGCCATCTGGCGGATGAGCCCTTCGAACACCCATTCGCCGTTATCATAGAAGAAGCCGCTGGGAGGGTCAATGAAGACATGGTCGGGCGCATCAGCGTTCATAAGGTCGAGGCTTTCCACAGAAGCAGGCTCCTGCTTCATACCGTTGGCCCATAGTACACAGACAGCGTTCTGAAGAGTGAGGCGTTCCGCCAGCGTGATGCGCTGGTCTCGCGGCGGGGGCGGGCTGAACTCTTCGTCCACATCGCCGAGGGAAAGGTCGGGCGAGGGCACGCCGACTTCACCATTGAGCGCAGCGCGTTCGGCCCCGGTCATGGTTTCAGAAGGAACGGTCTGCTCCACAGCGACCGCAGGAGATGCCGCACTCTCGGGTGCAGCGAAGACGCAGGGTACGCAGGCAAGCATGAGCCCAGCGAAAAGAAGCATGGTTCGCGTGCATCGTTTCATGATACGACCTCCGTTTTCCGATACGGCAAAGCGGAGCCGGAACGAGCCCGGCCCCACCTTCGTTCAAAGATTAACGCTTGGTGATCTTCACCTTGGAGTCAAATCCCTGGAGTGCGGAGTCCGGGATGTCGCACTTCTGAATCTCGATCTGGTACAAGTCGGGGCAGGCCTTCAAGCCTTCGAGGCTGGTGATCCCCTTGACGTTCCTCAGGCTGACGCGGCGCAGCTTGGGATTGACGAAGGACTCGAGACCGGAAACGGTGCAGTCGTAGATGGTCAGGAGGCCGAGCTTGGGAGCCTTGGCAAAGCCGGAAACATTGACGGGCGTGCCGCTCTTCTGGTTGAGCTTGCTCAGCTTCACCTGCATCAGCTCGGGCAGAGCGCCTATCTTATCGGCATTGATGACTTCGGCACCTTCGATAGATATGGAGCGCACCTTGTTCCAGCCGGCGGTAGCGGCAAGGTCAAAGGGGGCTCCGCTCTTCTTATTGAAATCGCTGGTGATATCGAACGTTTCAAGGTTCGCAAGGCTGGCAAGGGCAGAAGAGTTCGTCGCACCTTCCACGCTCCACAGCTTCAGCTTCTTCAGCATGGGCATCTGGCCGATAACGCCGAGGTCGCCGACCGGGGTACGCATATTCCAGATGGTGAAGTTCTCGACGTTGGTCTTGGCAAGGGGGCTGTAATCCGTGACGTGTTCGGCAAAGACGTCGAAGGTCTTCAGGTTCGGCAGTTCGGCTATCCAGGAGATGTCGGCCAGCTTGGTGAGGCCGCCGTCAAGCTCGCTCACCTGCTTCAGCGCGCCGAGGGAGGCGAAGTTGTCGCTCTTCACGGCATAGTAGTTGAGCCTCTTGAGCTTCGGGCTCT
>JAFWYI010000201.1 GCA_017522745.1 Mailhella sp. | reverse complement strand
TAGGTCTCGGCATGATCTTCGGCTTCCGTTTCATGGAGAACTTCAATATCCCTATATATCTTCCTCAATCACGGAATTCTGGCGGCGCTGGCATATTTCCCTGTCCACTTGGTTCAAGCTGTATGTCTATATTCCGCTGGGCGGCAACCGCGTTTCCACACGGCGGATGTATTTCAATCTGCTGGTGGTCTTTTTTGTCACGGGCTTCTGGCATGGTGCAGAGTGGACCTTTATCGTCTGGGGCATGTGGCACGGATTGTTCATCTTGATCGAAAAAATTACCGGATGGCATAAGTGTAGTGGGCGCCTGCTTTCCAGAACTTTCCGTCACACGGCCACGCTTTTCATTGTGCTTGTCGGGGGTGTTCTTCCGGGCGAATGATCTCTCGCATGCTACTGCCTACCTGAAGAACATGTTTGGCCTGGTGGAACATACCTATCTTCCCTTCGGTCCGGCCTATTTTTATGACAACATCCAAATCATAGCCTTTGTCGCGGGCATACTTTTTTCTCTTTCTGCCGCGAAAATCGTCACAGAACGCTTTGAGAATAGGATTTGGTTCCGTCCATTCTATAATGCAGCACTGCTTGCCTTGTTCGCGCTGACCAGTGTGTTCCTTGCCGCCAATACATATAATCCCTTCATCTACTTTAGGTTCTGATACTGTATCTCGTCGGCATGATGACTTTTCCGAAAGGCCAGCATACGTTTCGTATATACGCTTCGCTTCATACTCTCGGCTGGCGATGGCTTCGCCCCTTCGAACCCCGATTTCTGGCGAAACTTCGCTTATAGGCTATGGTGATAATCATTGATATCGCGTTAGTATCATACCACTACGACGCCACGGCATGAGAAAAGTGTGATACGCATGATTATCAGCTGAGCTCAGAATTTAGCCACAAGGATGGAGATTCGGTTATGAAGGACAAATTACTGTCAGTATTTCAGGAAACGCTTTTTCAAAGCGGGCATACAGCCAACGAGATAGCCAAGGGCATCAGGAAGCCGTATTCTACTCTGATGCGTGAATGCAACCCTTACGACAAAGGGGCGAAACTGGGAACCATGACTCTTTTTGATATCATGAACTTCACCAAAAACGTGTAGCCGCTACGCGCGATGGCGCATCTCATGGGCTACGAGCTGACGCCGCACGAATCCACCCGCAACTGACGAAAAGGGCTGGCCTGAACATCTCAGGTCAGCCCCTACAGTCTGTATTAATGGGATACTGCTGTCTTGAATTTTGCTATGCAACGTTTCTCAAAGAACGCCATGCCCCAGTGGATGACAGTCTCGTAATTATCGCGCAGGGGGGCGTCGTATTCCTTCTCATCTATCTGCAAAAGAGCGGCTTCGGCGAGGGGCGCAAGATCTGCACTGGCGCTGGCGTGTTTCACCTCGATGACGGCGGAACGGGAATTGCGCTGATCTTTGACGATGATATCAGCCCTGCCGCGTCCGCTCTCGCGGTTAGACGTGACCGCGTAACCCGACCCGACAAAGATGCCCGTCATCACGGCGTGATAGAAGTCTTCCTTGTAGTCATGGCAGCTGATGGTATTCAGCAGGATACGCGACACCAGCCGACTCAGCTTGTCGGCATCGCCATTCCAGAAAGCGTCAAAAAGAGGACGCCTGTCCATTTCCAGCATGGAATCGGTAAACCACGTGGCGATGGATTCGGTGAAAATCTTCCTCACTTCCTTGTTGGGAATAACAAGGAAGGTCTTATCCTCATCCACAAGTCTGCCGCAGTCTTCTATCTGCTCTTCCGAGGCCTTGGTCAGGTAGCCCGTCAGATAGAGGAGGCTCCAGAGATTTTCCTCGGACGAATGCAGAGAGTCGTAGGTTAGACTTTCGACTATCTTCGTTTCAACACAGCCGCCATTGATAAGCGTCTCGAACTTCTCGCCGATATTCAAGTCAGTTCGACCGATAAAACTTCTGACAATAGCGTTGCCGCTGGTGTTGTTCCAGTAGGCCTGCGGCTTGGCTTCTGCGTTTTTCTGAAGCTTGGAGACGTGCATCAGCACATCCCACGGGCAATAGATTTCCGTTCCATTGCCGAAACGATAGCCGTCATACCACTCTTTCAGCTCGTCCTTTCTTTTCGACAGATTTCCGGCTTCCAGCAAGGCATCAACTTCCGATTCCGTAAAGCCGAATTTGTCGTCAAACTCGGCATCGGAAATGGAGTAGCAGGCAAAGTTATTCAGGCCGGTGAAAATGCTTTCCTTGGCGATGCGCAGGCATCCGGTGAGTATGGCAAACTGAAGCGCGGCATTGGTCTTCAAGGCCGCTCCCAACATATTACGAATAAAACTCACCATTTCGTGATAGTACCCGTTCTGCTGAGCGCAGGCGAGGGGGACATCATATTCATCGACGAGAAGAACGATTGGTTTTTTCCAGTGATTTTGAAGGGCTACGCTTATGCGCTGTAAGGATGATTCAAGAAGAGTCTTATCGTTCGTGCCGCTGAAAAGGCTGCGCAAAGCGTCTTTTTCACTCTCGGAAAGCTCGGCGCTTTGAAGCAGATAGGTGTATTCCAAGCTTTGAAGGGAAATAATCTCGCGAAAGCCAGCCAAGGCTTCGGAAAAAGAAAGACCTTCCACGCGTTTCAGGCTTATATATAAGACCGGATGCTTATTCATCCACTCATCACAAAGCTCTTTGTTGCGTGCAACTTTCAACCCTTCAAAAATACCTCTGCTGTCTTTCTGGATATCGAAGAATTCCCTCAGCATACTCATGGTCAGCGTCTTGCCGAAGCGGCGGGGGCGCGTGATAAGAGAAACCTTGGGAGGAACAGAGGCAAGAAGTTCTTCCAGAAGGTCAGTCTTGTCGACATAGTAGCAGTTACGTTCACGGATTTCTCGGAACGATTCTCCGCCAATGAGGATATTAAGGGCTGACATGATTTTTCTCCTTGAGTTTGTTCATTATCCCTGCAACGGGCCAAGGTGTCAACGTGCAGGCAGACATCGTGCGTTCAGATATTTTGAATCCCTGAATGCTGTCCGAGTTTAAAAGTTAATCGTTATTCTTTTCCAGACCAGAAAATAACTCTGAAAGAGCGGCATCAAGGGTAACGACAATCGCACTGATGACCTTCAGTGTAGGATTGACCGTACCGGTTTCGATTCTGCTGATATATTGTACTCCGATGTCGGACTTCTCCGACAGATCTTCTTGGGTGAACTGTCTCTTCTTGCGCAAGGCCTTGATCACCTGACCAAACTTCTGCGATGCGCTCTTGTCTTCATAAATCGTATTCATAGAGACTCCTGAAGACAGCATTCAGGGTACTCTGAGAATACGACAGTTTATCCGTAAATAAAACTAACGTGAAGGGTTACACTAAGAAAAAAGTATAGTAAAACTAGAGTGTTGAAAGTTTACCCTGCATCGTATGCAAGTCCTCCCTTTAAACAAAATTTTCCTTGCTCAAATCACCAAAGGCATCAGGACTTCTTTCTTTCGTTGTGCTATGACAGCCATGCTCTCAGCATATCCATGTCATCGTAACCGTTCTCCCGCATGGCGTTTCTCTCCTCCTCAGTCCAGTCGGTATCGGCAATGAGGACTTGGGGATAATCATCATTCTGCTGTTCGTGGGACGGGGTAATCATCTCATTCATCGTTCTTTCCTTCTTTATTCTTTAATGAGGTTAAATAGTCGGCCCATTCCTGCATCATGCGGCGACGCTCCGGCAGATACTCCGCATAGTTGTAGGCGGCGCGGACGCTGTCGCGAGGGCAGTGGGCAAGCTGGCGTTCTATCCAGTCGCGGTTGTATCCACGCTCATTCAGAAGAGTCGAGGCCATGGCGCGGAAGCCGTGGAAGCTCATCTCGTCCTTTGAATATCCCAGCTTGCGAAGGGCAACAAAAATTCGTACCCCTTTGATATGCTTCTCAGGATCTCGAGACGCAGGAAACAGATAACGCCCTCCACCTGTGATCGTTTCAAGCTCTTTTATGATGGCAAGAGCCTGTTCGGAGAGCGGAACGATATGAGGACGCTTCATCTTCATGCGCTCGGCAGGAATACGCCATTCGCGCGCGCCAAGGTCAAACTCTTTCCATTCAGCCCCCAGCAGTTCCACTGGTCTGGTGAACACAAGAGGAGCTAGTTTCAACGCGCATAGCTGGGGGAAATATCCCTCATATGCGTCAATACGTCGCAGGAGTTTACCTACCTCGACCGCATTGGTGATGGTAGCACGGTGGGAACTCTGAACAGGGCGTAGTACGCCTTGAAGGTCGGAGGCAATATTATGTCTTGCTCTTCCGGACAGAACCGCATAGCGGAATATCTGACAGATACTTTGAAGGATGAATCTGGCCGTTGCCACATGACCTTCCTGTTCAATGGGCTTCACTACGTCCAGGATGTCCGATATTTCCAGCTGCGTTATGGGCGTCTTGCCGATTTTGGGGAATACATGATTCTCGAAGCGCCTAAGAAGATTGTGCCGATATCGTTCCGTGAGATGTACGGTTCGTGTGTCGTACCACTCTCGTGCTATGTTCTCGAAGGTGTCTCGCTGAGCTATGCGTCTCGCGGCCTTCTCCTGCTTTTTCCAGACAGATGGGTCGATGCCCTGCGCCAGAAGCTTCTTGGCCTCCTCGCGCTTCTCGCGGGCATCCTTTAAAGAGACTGTCGGATATTCACCGAAGCTCAGAAGCTTGCCCTTACCGCCAAAGCGATAGGACATACGCCAGAGCTTGCTTCCGTTCGGCGTGACATGGATATGAAGCCCTCCACCGTCGAAATGCTTATACGGCTTTTCGAGCGGTTTCAGACTGCGGATAAATACATCGGTAAGAGGCATGTGAGCTCCTTGTCCTGCACCTCGTATCATGATACCCCTTGGACGTAGTCGGACAATAGGCCCGGCTCATCCTCGGCTAGCTGGGAGTATCG
>JAFWYI010000200.1 GCA_017522745.1 Mailhella sp. | reverse complement strand
ACACCCGCCGGACAGGGCGGCATATTTCTGCTTCATCATTTACACAAAAAAGAGTATCATGATGCAGCTTCAGCCTCGGCGTGACGAATGTACGGCAGCCCGGAAGGCTGAGCGGGAGACCTCGATGGCTACTGTGATGCACCAGGAAGAACTCGTGCGCCGCGCACTGAAATATATTTCGGACAGGAAACAGGCCTGCCCGGCCGCGTCGTTCGACGCTCTTCTCGATGAAGCGAGCATGCGTTTCAATCTTTCCCCCCGCGATCAGGAATCGCTGCAGCGTCTTTTCGCTGAACAGACAGGCGGTGTCCGTTCATGATCCTCCTTCAGCGCCGTCTGTTCATGGAGCATGCCAAGACGTTCACACTGTCGGCGGCGGTGCTTCTGCTCTTCATCCTTCTCGGCCGTGCCCTCCAGCTTCGCGACATGCTGCTGGGCCTTGAGATGAACGTGCTGGATACGCTGAAACTTTTCGGCTATCTGAGCCCGTTCTTCCTGCTCATCATCTGCCCCATCGCCTGTATGCTGGCGGTATTCCTCACCTTCCTTCGTATGAGTACCGACCGTGAGCTCGTGGCGCTCAAAGCTGGCGGCGTGAGCCTGTACCAGATGCTCCCCGCGCCGCTCCTCTTTTCTGTGCTGTGCGCGGCGCTGGGTTTCTCCATTTCGCTGTACTGGCAGGCCTGGGGCATGAGCCAGTTCCGTTCCGAGGTGCTTTCCATCGCCAGCAGCAGTGCGCGCATCGTTGTCCAGCCGGGTGTGTTCAATAAGGATATCCCGAATATGGTGATGTTCGCCCGCAAGGTGGACCCGCAGAACGGCACCATGGCCGGTGTCATGGTGGAAGACCGCCGCGCCAAGGATACGCGCATGACCATCCTCGCCCCCGAAGGCGACCTCGACGCCGACTATGAGAACGGCGAGATCGTCTTCCTTCTTAAGGATGGTCGGAGCTATACGGAGAAGGATGCCACCATGTCCATCATGGGCTTCGACGAGTACGCCGTGCGCCTTTCTTTCGACTCCCTGTTCAAGGGCGTTGAGATGGGCCCTGTGAAACCCAAGGAATATTCATGGGATAGGCTGTACGATTACGAGAACCAGAAGCGCATCTCCAAAACCGACCCCCGCATGGCGCGGAAGATAGAAGTGGAACGCCACAAGCGTTTCGTGTTCCCGCTGGCCTGCATAGTGCTGTGCATTTTCGTCATCCCCATCGCCACGTCTTTCCAGGGGCTGAAACAGCAGACCGGCGTACTCATGGCGCTCATCCTCTTCCTTGCGTATTACAGCTTCCTCATGACAGGCATCAGCCTTGGTGAGAGTGGAGACCTTTCGCCCCGTATCGGCTTGTGGGTCCCCAACGCTGTGTTCCTCCTGCTCGGGCTTTACGGCATGCGGCTGGCGGATCAGGAAAGGATGCCGCGCATCACCGAATACTGGAACAACCTGAAGAGCCGGAAAAAGAAAAAGGAGGGCGACGCATGAGTCTGCTTTTCCGCTATATTTTCGGCAAGCATGCCCGGCTCCTGCTGCTCATCATGTGCCTCGGCCTCGGTCTCTATCTGCTCACGGAGCTGGTGGAACGCGTTGATATCTTTATTGATAACGGCGCCGGGCTCGACCTTGTGCTGAAGTATTTCGGCTGCCGTCTGCCCGGTATCATTTCGCAGATCCTGCCCGCGGTGTTCCTGCTGGCCACGGTGGTCACGCTCTGCCTCATGGGGCACAGCCGCGAACTCACGGCTCTGCATGCGGGCGGCATCTCCTTCACCCGCGTAGCCACGCTGCTCGTGCTTTGCGGCCTTTTCTGGGGCGCAGTGCAGTTCGCCTGTTCGCAGTTCATCGGCGTTCAGGGCGACCGTTACGCCGCCAAGATCTGGCAGGAACAGGTGCGTAAGCGCGATATGAGCAATCGCAGTATCAGCGATGTATGGTTCATGGAAGGCAGTTGGACCGTTTCCGTAGACAGTCTGCGTTACGATGGGCACGGTCTCGGCTTCACGGCGCGCCATCTTAAGGAAGGGAGCGCGTCCGATATCGACGTCGTCATCAGCGCCCCTGAAGTATACGGAAGCAGCGATGGCTGGGTGGCCAAGAACGCCGTGCGCCTGTACCCGGAAAGTTTCAAGCGTGAAGAACTGGCGGAGGTGACGCTCCCTCTGGATCAGTCCCCTGAGCTTTTCTTCAGCACCAGCAGCACTTCGCTCCAGCATCTTCCCATCTGGCAGCTTGGCGATGCCATACAGCAGCTCGGTGAAGCCGGTTCCAACGTGGAAGGTCTGCGAACCGTGTGGCATGGCAAGATAGCCTACGCGGCCTCACTCATGGTCATGGCGCTTCTGGGCGCGGCCATCGTTTCGTGGAACTCCAATGTTTACATCGCGGTGGCCATCAGTATGGCAGGTACGTTCCTGCTCTACGCCCTCACCATGTTCGGGGAATCGCTGGGCCAGCGCGGCGTACTGCCGCCTATGCTCGCGGCATGGGGGCCGGATATCTTCCTGCTCACCGTGGCCATGCTGCGCCTCTACATCGTGAGCGTGAGGAGATGATGGTGTGAGTT
>JAFWYI010000199.1 GCA_017522745.1 Mailhella sp. | reverse complement strand
TCTCTGGAAAAGGCCCCGGATATCTGCTTTGCCCGAGGCCTTCATCCTGAAGACGTACTCGACGCCACCGAAGAGGAATGGGAAAATCTCGTCCACGCCGTAAAGACGGACCCTCTCATCCGTGCTATCGGCGAAATCGGGCTGGACTGGCACTACGAAGAAGGCTACTCCCCTTCGGAACTTCAGCGGCCCTGGTTCCGCCGCCAGCTCAAACTGGCCAAGGAACTGGAAAAACCTATCGTCATCCATTCCCGTGATGCGTGGGACGAAGTGTTCGCCATGCTCGACGAAGAAGGTCTGCGCGACTGGCCTCTGCTCTGGCACTGCTTCGGCGGCGATATCGCCCGGGCGGGGCAGATCGTGGAACGTGGCTGGCATGTCGCACTGGGCGGGGCTTCCACCTTCAAGGCCAATGGTTTTGTCCGTGAGGCTCTGCATGCCATCCCTCTCGACCGCCTCCACCTTGAGACCGACTGCCCCTATCTTGCCCCTATGCCGTGGCGCGGCAAGACATGTGAACCGGCTCTGACCGTGTTCACGGCCGACTGCCTCGCTCAGGAACTGGGCATGAACACGGAAGAGCTGTGGCGTATCACCGGCGCGAACACGCGCAGATTTTTTGGGATGTGATTGAGGAGATCGCTATGTCCAGACCAGGATTCCATTGCATCACGTTCGGCTGCCAGATGAACGTCAACGACTCCCAGTGGGTGGCTCGCGCTCTTGAACAGCGCGGCTTTGAAGAAAAACCTCTGGAAGAGGCGGATGTGGTATTCCTCAACACCTGTTCCGTACGTGAAAAGCCGGAGCAGAAAGTCCATAGTGCGCTCGGCCGTGTCCATCAGGCCAATCCGCGGGCCGTCGTCGGTGTGGCCGGATGCGTGGCTCAGCAGCTGGGAGCCGACATCATGCGCAGACATCCTCAGGTCCGCCTCGTCGCGGGTGCTGACGGCATCGCTCCTACCCCCGATGCTTTCGTGCGCCTGCTCAACGAACCGAAGCTCCGCCTCTCCTATCTCGATTTCACGGATTCCTTCCCGGATCGCGATCCCTATCTTCAGAACATCGCGAAACCGGACGGACAGGGCGAAGCCACCCCGGTGGCCTATGTGAACATCATGCAGGGCTGTGACAATTTCTGTGCGTACTGCATCGTTCCCTATACCCGGGGGCCGCGCAAGTCGCGTTCCACGCAATCCGTACTTGAAGAATGCCGCGACTGGGTGGCCCGTGGGGCTGGCGATATCACCCTTCTCGGACAGAACGTCAACGTCTTCGGCAAGGACAAGTACGGCGACGGCACGTCCTTCCCTGAACTCCTCCGCAAAGTGGCCGCCATCCCCGGTCTGCGCCGCCTGCGCTTCGTTTCTGCTCATCCGCGCGACTTTTCTCAGGAAACCATCGACATGTTCGCCGAGCTTCCCCAGCTCATGCCGCGCCTCCATCTGCCCCTCCAGTCCGGTTCGGATTCCATGCTGAAGAAGATGGGGCGAGGCTATGACATGGAGCGCTTCCTCGGCGTTGTGGAAGGCCTGCGTAAGGCCAGGCCGGACTTTGCGCTTTCCACAGACCTCATCGTGGGCTTCCCTTCCGAAACGGAAGAAGAGTTCGAGGACACGCTCAAGGCCATCGACTCCTGCGGCTTCATGTCCAGCTTCTCCTTCTGCTATTCCGATCGCCCGGGGACCCGCGCATCGGCCATGCCGTTCAAGATCCCGCATGAAGTACAGCTCCAGCGTCTGGAACGCCTGCAAGCCTTGCAGAATGATCGCGCCGAGGCGTGGCTCCGCACCCGCGTGGGACTGACGACCGATATCCTTCTCGAAGGTCCCAGCCATAAGCAGGAAGGTCAGAACCTGTGGCAGGGACGCGACCCGTGGGGCGATACCGTGAACGTACTCATGCCCGAAGGGCAGGGAAAAGCCGGCCAGTTCGTAGACGTGAAAATAGAAGTAGCCAAGAAACACTCTCTGATGGCTGTCCCTGTGTAGACACGACCTGCCAGACGACATCGACAAACACAACAAAGCCCCGGTCCTTTCAGATCGGGGCTTCTTTCATTCTGCAGGGAATACTTGCTATTTTCCGGCAACTGCGCTCACTGCAGGGGCCATACTGCCTTTTTCGACCAGCATGATATGAGCGCCGGGATGCGTCGTGGTCACACGCGTAAGCGCGTTCTGCGCATCGGCAAAAGTCTTGAAGGGACCAATAGCCATCACGTTGTCACGAGTATGGAGCAGTTTCGCGGCATCGTGGATACCAAGACGGATGAGCCTGCTCAACTGTTGCCGCACAGCCTCGGGCGTACAGGAAGCATTACATACGCGGACGAAAAAATGCTGCCTATCGGAAAGCAGTCGCCCCTGCTTGTCGCCGACCACTTCGATGGAAACGCGTGAGACGCCCTTGCGTATCATGCCAAGGCTCTCGGCCGCGGCATAGGAAAGATCGAGGATGCGACGCTTCTTGTACGGACCGCGGTCATTGATGCGGACGATGATGCTCCTGCCGTTATCCTTACGCGTGACCTTGACCAGAGAGCCAAGGGGGATCTTCTTATGTGCGGCAGTCATGGCGAACATATCGAAGGCTTCGCCATTGGCCGTTACTTTACCGTGATGCCAGGCTCCATACCAGGAAGCGACGCCCGACTGTTTGAAAACCTTCTGCCCGAAGGCTGAAGGTGC
>JAFWYI010000198.1 GCA_017522745.1 Mailhella sp. | reverse complement strand
CCCCACCGAAGCTGCGGCCATCGCCGCCAGCTACGGCCTGTTCGTGGGCGTATTCGTCTACAAGGGCATCACTCGCAAGAACTTCTTCAGCATCTGCGTGGAATGCTGCACTTCCAGCGCCGTCATCATCTTCCTTATCGCCATGGCCAGCAGCTTCGGCTACCTGCTTGCTCTGGAACAGGTGCCTGAAACCATCGCTCAGGCCATCCTCGAAGTTTCCAACAACAAGTATATCATCCTGCTGCTCATCAACCTCTTCCTGCTGGTCGTAGGTGCATTGATGGAACCCGCCGCGGCCACCATCATCCTCACGCCTATCCTTGCCCCCATCGCCATCAAGCTGGGTGTGGATATCATCCACTTCGGCCTCGTGATGACAGTGAACCTTGCCATCGGCTTCATCACTCCTCCCGTGGGCACCAACCTCTTCGTTGCCAGCGCCACTTCCGGCCTGAAGGTTGAAGCCATCGCCAAGGCAGCTCTTCCCATGGTTGCACTCACGATCACAGTTCTGTTCCTCCTTACCTACGTTCCTGCGTTCAGCCTCTTCCTGCCGAATATGATGATGTAGTATCATCAATGCAAAGCCGGAGGATAAAACATCCTCCGGCATCCCTTCTCCGACCATTCCAGCGATCTCCCCATAAGGAGCATGACTATGAGCTGTTGCACTGCACTTTCCGTTCAGGAGCAGATCCTCCAAGAAAAAACTCTCGGCAAGGAAAACCCCAACCGAGAAAATCATAAGAGACTTTTCGATATCCTTGACACCTTCAACGGCATGGCCCCCATCATCGATGTGGACCGGGCCCGCCTGTTCACCGAATCCATGAAGCAGACCGAAGGCCAGCCGCTGAACCTGCGCTGGGCTAAGGCCCTCATGCATATCGCCAAAAATATCCCCGTCTACATCGACGACCACCAGCTCCTCGCCGGCCGCTGTGGCACGCAGGGCCGTTACGGTATCCTGTACCCCGAACTGGACGGCGACTTCATGGCTGACTCTCTGGCCAATCTTGCCAATGCCGGTGGTGCCGCCCCTATTTCCGTTTCTCCGGAAGCTGTGGCCATCGTGCGCGACGAGATCACTCCTTACTGGAAAGGCAAGACCTTCCACGAAGATCTGAGCCGCTCTCTGCCTCCGGAATCCCATCGTCTTGCCTACAACGACCCGCACGGCATCAAGGCGCGTTTCATCGTTTCCGAAAACGCCTCCTACCGTTCCAGCCAGCAGTGGGTGCTGGACTACGCCAAGGTCATCGAACGCGGTTTTGCAGACATCAAGGCCGAAGCGCAGGCCAAGATGAATGAGCTGGACCCCCTCAGCCCCATGGACACCGTAAAAAAGCGTCCTTTCCTTGAAGCAGTCATCATCACCTGCGATGCCATCGTCCTCTGGGCCCATCGCCACGCCGAACTCGCCCGAGCCAAGGCCGAATCCGAGACCGATCCTGTCCGCAAGGCGGAACTTCTCGCCATGGCTGAACATTGCGAACGCGTACCGGAATTCCCTGCCCGCAACTTCCGCGAAGCAGTGCAGGCCCAGTGGTTCGCGCAGATGTTCTCCCGCCTTGAACAGCGCACCGGCACTATCATCGGCAACGGTCGTATCGACCAGTATCTGTACCCGCTCTACAAGCAGGACAAGGACGCCGGCATCATCACCGATGACGACGTGCTGGAACTCCTCGACTGCATGTGGGTAGGTATGGCCCAGTTCACGGACATCTCTCTCTCCCCGGGCGGCATGGCCACGCAGGAAGGCTACGCACACTGGGAGGCCGTGACCATCGGCGGCCAGACCCGCGATGGCAGAGACGCCACCAACGAGCTGAGCTACCTCGTACTCAAATCCCGCCAGGCATCCCCCATGCCGTATCCTGACCTTGCGGCCCGCATCCATTCCCGCTCCCCGCAGCGTTTCCTGTGGGAAGTGGCAGAAACCATCAAGGTCGGTCAGGGCTATCCCAAACTTTTCAACGACGAAGAGATCATCCCTCTCCATCTGGCCAAGGGGGCCAATCTGGCCGACATCATGGATTACACGGCTTCCGGCTGCGCCGAGATCCGTATGCCCAACCATGATACCATGACCAGCTCCAGCGGTGCCATCAACCTCGGTGCTTCCATCGAAATGGTCCTCCGCAACGGTCGTATGGCCAAGTACGGCGACGAACTCATCGGTCTCGAAACTGGTGATCCCTGCACCTTCGCCACGTGGGAAGACTTCTGGCAGGCATGGTGCAAGCAGATGAACAATCTGCTCGGCGTCTCCTACGTGAACCAGTACGTCATCCATCATCTGCGCAGCAACCACTTCGCTGGCCCGCTCTCTTCCTGCCTGCACGACCTGTGCATGGCCTCCTGCATGGATCTGCACACCGCTGAAAAGATCCCGGGCGGCATAGATATCGGCTTCGTGGACCTCATCGGCTTCGGCACTCTGGTGGACTCACTCACTGCCGTGAAGAAGTGTGTATACGATGATAAGACCGTGAAGATGGAAGACCTGCTCAAAGCTCTGGATGCCGACTTCGAAGGTTACGAAGTCCTGCGCCTGCGTCTTTCTCATGCGCCCAAGTTCGGCAACAACGATATGTACGCCGACTCCATCGGTCAGGCCGTTGACCGATTCACGCAGGAATACGCCCACAAGTATTCCCCTGAAACCGGCCTGCATATCGACATGCGTACCGTCTCCGTCACGGCCAACGTGCCTCACGGTAAGGAAGTCGGCGCTCTGCCCTGCGGCCGTAAGGCATGGCAGCCCTTCTCCGACGGCTCCTCCCCCGCGCATGGCGCCGACCTCAAGGGCCCGACCCAGTCGCTCATCTCCAACTACAATACCAAGAACTGGGACTATCACGAAAGAGCGGCTCGCCTGCTGAACATCAAGTTCTCGCCCAAGTGCGTGGAAGGTGACGAAGGCACGGAAAAGCTGGTCAGCTTCATCCGCGTGTTCTGCGACCTGAAGCTCTGGCATCTCCAGTTCAACGTCATCAACCGCGAAACGCTTCTCGCAGCGCAGGCCGATCCTAAGACCTATCGCAACCTCATCGTTCGCATCGCAGGCTACAGCGCCTACTTCACGGAACTTTCCCGCGATCTGCAGAACGACCTCATCAACCGCACGGAACAGGCTTCCATCTGATGCCGGGGGCGGGGAAACCCGCCCTGCGGTCTATCCTCAAGGAGTACACGCATGAACGATGCGGCAGAAAAAGGCATAGTTTTCAACATTCAGGCCTATTCGGTCCACGATGGCCCGGGAATACGTACTATAGCCTTCCTCAAGGGCTGTCCCCTGAAATGTCGCTGGTGCAGTAACCCTGAATCTCAGCGCCACGCTCCGGATATATGCTGGAACGACACGCTGTGCATTGGTTGCGGGAGCTGTATCGAGATCTGTCCCAGAGGTGCGCTGAGCCGTACCGAACAAGGGATAGTGCGTTCCCGCGAGCGTTGCGACGACTGCGGGCTCTGCGTGAAAGCCTGCCCGGCACTGGCCATGTTCGTGTACGGCGAGGAAAAGACCGTGCAGCAGGTACTGGACGACGTGGAAAAGGACTCTCTCTTCTATGCCCGATCCAGCGGCGGTCTCACCCTTTCCGGAGGTGAAGCCATGGCCCAGCCCCGCTTTGCGCTTGCCCTCCTGCGCGAAGCCAAGAAGCGGCGCCTGAACCGCGCCATGGAAACCTGCGCGCTCTGCACTGAGGAAGACTTCCTCGCAGCCGCCTCTCTGCTCGACTATCTGTTCGTGGATGTGAAGTGCCTCGATCCGGATAAGCACCGCGAGTTCACCGGTGTGCCCAACGAGCGCATCCTGTCCAATATACGCGCCGTGCGTGAAGCCTTCCCCGACCTGAAACTGCACATCAGGACTCCTGTTATTCCCGGAGTGAACGACAATGCTGAAGAGATCGCTGCCATTGCACGTTTCGCACGGGAAGTAGGGGCTCATCAGTACGAACTTCTGGCCTATCATAAAATGGGCGAAAACAAATATCGTTTCCTCGGCATGGAATATCCCATGGGCGATGTGAAACTTGACGAAGAACGCTTTAATGAGCTGAAGGCTCTTGCGGCTGACATCATGGCTGGCAATGCCTAACCGCTCCATGAAAAGGATATCCAATGAATTTTACGCTTACCCAGAGCATCAAGGTATTTGAACAAAACGGAGCTATAACCCAGATCGGTGAACTTATGCGCGAAGCTGGCTTCCACAAGGCGTTCCTTGTTTGTGACGCTGGCATCGTAAAGCTCGGTGTAGCTGAAAAAATACAGAACATACTTGCCGCAGAAGGCCTTGAATGCGTTCTCTTTGACAAGGTCCTGCCCGATCCTCCGGCAGAGATCGTGGATGAAGGCGCCGCTCTCTGCAAGGCTGAAGCATGCGACTGCGTCATCGCCGTTGGCGGCGGCAGCTCTATCGACACCGGCAAGGGCATCAACATCCTGCGCTTCAATGAAGGCAAGATCCTTGATTACGCCATGCCCGGCAGCATCAAGGTCCCTGCCCGCGGTCTCATCTGTATTCCCACCACCTCCGGTACCGGCAGTGAACTTTCCAACGGCCTCATCATTTCCGATGTGAAGAATGAAGTGAAGGTCCCCATCCTCGCCGTGGAAGGTATGAGTGAATACGCCCTGCTCGACCCTGAACTCACCGTCGGCATGCCCGCCGGTCTGACCATGGTCACCGGGCTCGACGTGTTCTCGCATGCCTGCGAAGCCTACAGCTCCATCCTCGGCAATGCCATGACGGATGCCATCTGCGAAAAGATCATGGCGGACGTGGTGGAATTCCTGCCTCGCGTTGTTGCGGACGGCAAGGACATCCTAGCCCGCGAACGCATGCTGGGGGCCGCCAGCCTCGGCGGATGGATGCTGGCCTGTGCTTCCGCCCATGTGGGTCATTCCATAGCCCATGTTCTGGGCGCGAAGTTCCACATCCCCCACGGCAAGGCCTGTGCCTACAGCCTTCCTGCCGTGTTCGAACTGCTGACCGAACAGTGCCCTGATAAGAACAGACGCGTAGGCGAGATCCTTGGTGTTGAGTTCGACGCGGAAGAAAGCACGGAAAGCATCATGGAAAAGACGAGTCAGGCCTATCGCAAGTTCTGTGCTGAACTCGGCCTTGAAGCTATCCCTGTCGCCTGCCCCTCTGAGACTGAAATGGACGCTCTGGTCGATGCCGTGGTCAACGAACCTCTTGGCGGGGTCAGCCCTGTCAAGGCTACGCCAGAGAACATCCGTCCTCTGCTGAAAAAGCTCTTCACCGCATAGACCATATCCGCCAGGCCGCCAACGCTCCGGCAAAAGCCGGGGATAACACCATACGCGCATGAAATACATGAGGCCGATACCTCCGACATTCCGTCTGGTATCGGCCTCATGCGTTATGGAAAAATTAGTTGTGACAAACCTTCTTCTGGCAGTAAAAAATAATATCATCAAAATTAGAGAGAATCTCATCTAATGAAGTTAGAATGTCATACACACTTGAATATTCTTTATTTACCGCTCCAAATTTACCAATAGTCATATACTTTCCACTAGAAAGCCGTTTCGGCTTGGAAAAACCAAGCATCTCTAAACAATATGCTTTTTTTTCATAACAGATAATATTCCTTAATACACGAGTGTCAAAATCTTCAACAGCGTTTGATTTGACAGCTAATTTGAGACAAAGATCAAGGTGGCTGTCAAGTTTTTCATCTTGGGATGGATAGAATTCCATTTGCAGATAGGGATAAAATTCAATCCCCTGATAAGGAATAGATATCTTGGGTATAAGCCACATCCCATAGAAGCCGCCCGAAGGATTTGGCACATATCCATATCCGCCACTCCATGCCTCCTTAAAAAGTTTTTCATGGCTAAGCCCCTTGTAAAGATAATCATAAAATCCCAGAATTTGTTCCCATCGCCAACATTTAACATTTGTTACATGAAATGTGTTAGCAGTTTTATTAAATACGCTCCAGTATTCTAGATAATTATGAAATATTTCATTCTCGGTTTTATCTTTGAAATTTTCCATAATATTAAGAATATGTCCCAAGTCAAACATCTGATAGCCAGCTTTTTCAATTTCGTCACGATTACCTTCAAATCCTGTTTTAAAATATACGCACGCAAGATGGTATTTTTTAAATTCATCTAAAATACGCTCCTTGTAGCGCACAAGCTGATTATCATGTACATTTGTATAAGTCTTATCTTCGATAATAATTTTATATTTATCATTAACCGTAACTAATACATCAATATTTTTATACTGTTGTTTTATTTCAGTAACTACAAAATTTTCTGATACATCGACCATATTTTCTATTTTTGACAAAAACTCTTTAATAAAAGCACGTGCACAGTCGCGCAGGCCATTATCTTCTTTTGCATCTTCCATGGCATATGAAAGGAGCCAACAAATAAAAGCGTCCTGAGAAAGTTCTGATGTCGCATACTTAAAAAGATTATTCTTCATAAAAACTCCTTACCCTATGGGGTACTCATATAAAAGTCTTTGAAGGGGTGGGGGAGCGCGAGGGGGCGGGGAAAGCTTTCTTCAGAAAGTTTCCCCGCCCCCTCGCAAATCAAACAATCTTATTTATCTTCCTTCTCCTTGCCCAGCAGGGCTCTGGCGAAGTCATGCGGATCGAAGGGGCGCAGGTCTTCCATCTTTTCACCAAGGCCGATGAAGGTGATAGGCAGTTCGAACTGACTGGCCACGGCGAGAGCCACGCCGCCCTTGGCGGTACCGTCGAGCTTGGTGAGGATGATCTCGTTCACACCGCTGGTATCCTTGAACATCTTGGTCTGCTGGAGTGCGTTCTGACCGGTGGTAGCGTCGATAACGAGGATGGTGCGATGCGGCGCGCCGGCGTGCTTACGTTCCACGACCATGCGGATCTTATGGAGTTCGTCCATGAGATTCGACTTGGTG
>JAFWYI010000013.1 GCA_017522745.1 Mailhella sp. | reverse complement strand
GGCGAAATAGTCGAGGAAGAAGAGGGGCTTAGCGCCGAGTACGAGGCAGTCGTTCACGCTCATGGCCACAAGGTCGATACCCACGGTGTCGTGCTTATCGAACTGGAAGGCGAGCTTGAGCTTGGTGCCCACGCCGTCAGTGCCGGAGACGAGCACGGGCGACTGCATGCCGGAGATGTCGGGGCGGAAGAGGCCGCCGAAGCCGCCGATATCGGAAATGACGCCATGCGTATGGGTGCTGGCGACCATGGCTTTGATGCGCTGAACCAGCTCATTGCCGGCATTGATATCCACACCAGCAGCGGTGTAGGCGTCGGAACGGGAAGAACTCATGTTCGATCTCCTGCTGAAAAAAGTTGCTCTCTATTGATAGTCCTTTCCGTGGCTTTTGCCAAGTGCAAATTGGCCGTGAAAGAGGCGTGGAGTGACCGCCAGAGCATGCAAAAACGTCTGTCTGTCCCACAATAACGTCATGATGCCGCAAAATTTTCAGGAAAGGAGGGTGCAGGTCTTGCCAACGGGCGTGGAATCCTTACACTCTGATGCGCGGCAGTCTGGACTCCGCGTATTTTTTTCAAGGCGGTGCCGCTATGAGCAAAGATCCGAACAATCCTTTCGCAATGCTGAATGCGCGCGATTTTCCTTCCCGCAATCAGCGCGGTAATCAGCCGGCTCCTCGATCCAAAGCGCCGGGCGGGAAGACGGTAGTGAAGGATAAGGCCGCTGCTAAGGCGGAAGCCGATGCGGAACTGGACGCGGACGCCGCGATGTTCATGAACGCCCTCGGCGGCGGTTTTCGTTCGCTGCCTCCCAAAGAGAATGTTCCTGCCAAGGTTCCTGCAAAGAAGAAGGCTCAGCCTTCGGTCAAGGGTGGGGCAGAGCAGAGCGCTGCCCCTCGCGCTGCTGAGCCTGCGCCCTTCACGCTGGATACGGAGACCGGTCCCGCCGATGCGGATAATCCTTTTGCCCGGGCCCTCAAGAGCGAGAACGTGAAGCGCATGGTGCAGAAGAAAACAGTCTCCGCGCCCGTTGCGCAGACGATGCAGGCCGAAGAGTCAGACGCGGAAGAGGTCGCTCCGGCCACGCTCACGGCCATGGCCAAGGCCGCGGCCCGCATCGGACGCCGTGACGATGCCGCCATGCTGGCGGAAGCTGCGGGTGAGCCCAGCGACGCCGACGACAGTCATGACTTCTTCAGCGCCATCAAAGGTACGAAACCCCTTGCCGGGAGCGGGCGTGATATCCCTGTTGAACCGCTGGCTCCTCCGGTCCCTGTGTACGACCCGCGTCATCCTCTTCAGGACTTCATGGACGGTAAGGTGGAGTTCTCTGTGGCGGCGACGGCTGAATACGCTGAAGGGCATGTCCTTGGCCTGGATCTCGGTATCGTCGGTCAGCTTCAGGCGCGGCAGTTCAGTCCTGAAGCACATATCGACCTGCACGGCCTGAACAGTGAACAGGCTTTTTCCAATCTGGTGAATTTCTTCCGCTCTTCGTATTACAAGGGCGTTCGTGTCGCTCTGGTGGTCACCGGACGCGGTCTCAATTCGTTCAACGGCGTGCCCATCCTCCGTGCCAAAGTGCAGGAATGGTTCACGCATGATCCCTTCAAGCGCGTGGTGCTGGCGTTCTGCACCGCGAAGCAGGAGGATGGCGGAACGGGAGCGTTTTACGTACTTCTGCGGAAATACAAGAAGAATGCCGGAAAGATCCGCTGGGATGCCATGCCTGCGGATCCGGATCTCTTCCTGTGATGCGTTCGGCCCCGGAGCTTCGATGGCCCCGGGGCTTTTCTGTTTCGTGGGGATGCGGCATGGGGTGAATCCCTAATCTTTCAAAATGTTACATTCTCCTTTTATCCGGGGATTTTTGGCTTTACCTCGGTGCCTTTAACCTTGAAGAAATCGCAAGGCTCGGCTATAGTTCAAGTGATGCGGCATTGTGCCGTGCCTTTTTTACCAATACCCCTTCGCGGGAGGAAATATGGACGTCAAACAGGCTCCTGATAAAAATCTGGCATTCGAACTGCTTCGTGTGACTGAATCCGCTGCGCTTTCCGCAGCCCGCTGGCTCGGCAAGGGGGCTAAGGAAGACGGCGACGGTGCTGCTGTGGACGCCATGCGTCTTTCCTTCGATTCTATCAGCGTGCGCGGTCGCATCGTCATCGGCGAAGGGGCCAAGGACGAAGCTCCCATGCTCTATAACGGCGAACTCGTCGGCGACGGCTCCGGCCCTGAGATCGACATCGCCGTGGACCCCGTGGAAGGTACCAACCTTCTCGCGCTCGGTCGTCCCAACTCCATCGCTGTCATCGGCGCCTGTAAGGCTGGCGGCATGTACGATCCCGGCTCCAGCTATTACATGAAGAAGCTGGTCGTGGGTCGCGAAGCCCGCGACGTGGTGGATATCGACGCCCCTGTGGCGGACAACCTGCACGCCGTTGCCCGCGCCCTTGGCAAGGACATCAACGACATCACCGTCTTCGTGCTGGACAAGCCTCGTCATAAGGACCTCATCGCCGAGATCCGCAAGACCGGCGCTCGGATCACGCTCCACACCGATGGTGACGTGGCCGGCTCCCTCATGGTCGTCGACCCCAACGTGGATGTCGACGTGATGCTGGGTACTGGCGGTACTCCCGAAGGCGTTATCTCCGCCTGTGCCATCAAGGGCCTCGGCGGCCAGATCTTCGGCCGTTTCGATCCGCAGTCTCAGGCGGAGCGCGATGCCATGATCAAGGAAGGTATCAACCTTGATGAACTCCTGCATGTGGATTCCATCATCAAGGCCGATGACGCGTTCTTCGCGGCCACCGGCATCTCCGGCGGCACCTTCCTCGGCGGCGTGAGCTACTCCGGTCGCGGCGCTACTACCCACTCTCTGATGATCCGTGCCAAGACCGGTACCTTCCGTTATATCGAATCTCACCATAACTGGGAGCGACTCATGAAGTTCAGCTCCGTTCGCTACGACTAGAACGCTTTGGCCGCCCCGACCAGTGCGTGGGCGGCTTTTTCTTGTATCCACCCATAATCCATCAGGAGTATGGAATGAGCAGTTTGCAAACCGCCATTCTGTTCCCCGGCCAGGGGGCACAGAATACGGGTATGGGACGTCGCCTCGCTGAGGCTTCGTCCGATATCATGGACCTTTGGAAGAAGGCTGAAGCCATCAGCGGTCAGCCCCTCCGTGAGATTTACTGGGAGAGCAACGACGCCACGCTCATGGCTGAGACCCGTACCCTTCAGCCCGCTCTCACCGTGGTCAACTTTGCCTTGTTCCAGAGCTGTGTGGGGCGCTTCACGCCTGTAGCCGCGGCTGGTCACAGCCTTGGTGAATTCGCTGCTCTCGCTGCGGCCAAGGTGCTTCCCTTCGAGAAGATCATCGAACTGGTGACGCTTCGCGGTCAGCTCATGGCTGATGCCGACCCTGATCACGAAGGTTCCATGATGGCTGTAATCCGTGTGGACCTCGACAGTATCGAAGCTGCCGTGAAAAAGGCCTGCGAGGAAACGGGCAAACTCATTCGCGTGGCCAACAAGAATACTCCGCTTCAGATCGTCATCAGCGGTCACAAGGTCGCCCTTGAACACGCCTACGAGACTCTGCGCGGTGCCGGCGCTCGTGCCAAGTTCTTCCCGCTGGCCGTGAGCGGCGCTTTCCATACGCCCATGATGGCCGAGGCCAATACGGAATTCGTCAAGCTGCTCGATAAGCAGGACTGGCAGAACGCTATCTTCCCCATCTACTCCAACGTGAATGGCGAACCTCTCACGGAAGCCAACTTCATCCGCAACGCCATGCGTCGCCAGATGACCTCCTCTGTTCAGTGGGTGGACACCATCAGCAATATGTGGAAGAACGGCGTGCGCCGCTGGATCGAATTCGGTCCTCAGGGTGTGACCAGCCGTATGGTGCGTCCCATCCTTTCTGCCGCCGATGTGGCAGATGGCAGCTATTCCGTTCATCATGTCGCCAACAAAGATTCTGTTGATACCTTCGAAGGATAACAATGCGCGATATCATCCTTATAAAAGAAGCTCTTCGCAGCATAGTGGCTGAGAACGGCTGGGAATGGCCCGAAAAGGCTGTTCTTGAAACGCCTAAAGATGTGAAGCATGGCGATCTTGCTACCAACCTCGCCATGGTGCTTTCCAAGCAGGCCAAGGCCGCTCCCCGCGTGGTGGCGGAAAAGCTCATGGCCGCCGTGTGCGACAAGTTCCCCGGTCTCGTTACTGCCGAGATCGCCGGCCCCGGCTTCATCAACTTCAGCTTCGCTCCCTCCTTCTGGCAGGAAGTAGTGCTTGATGTGGAAGAGCAGGGCAGAGCCTTCGGTTCTTCCAAGAGCGGCAACGGTCGCCGTATCAACGTGGAATACGTTTCCGCCAACCCCACCGGCCCTCTGCACATCGGTCATGGTCGTGGCGCCGCTGTGGGCGATTCCCTCACCCGCCTGCTCCGCTTCGCCGGTTTCGACGTTTCCACCGAATACTACATCAACGACGCCGGCCGTCAGATGCGCCTGCTCGGTGACTCCGTGTATCTGCGTATGCGCGAACTGTGCAAGCTGCCCGTGGAATTCCCCGAAGATCCCAAGGGCTGGTATCGCGGTGAGTACATCATTGATATCGCTCAGGAAATGCTCGATAAGGATCCCAAGGTCATCGAACTGCCTGAAGACGAAGCCAAGAACGTCTGCTACGAATACGCCTGCGCCCAGATCCTTGCTGGTATCAAGGAAGACCTCAATGAATTCCGCGTTGAGCATCAGGTGTGGTTCTCCGAGAAGAGCCTCGTGGACGGCGGCAAGGTCGAGGAAGCCTTCGACAAGCTCCGTGGTATGGGCCTCGTCTATGACAAGGACAACGCCGTGTGGCTCGCCACCGAGCAGTTCGGCGACGACAAGGACCGTGTGCTTCGTAAGGGTGACGGCTACCTGACCTACTTCG
The DNA here is from genome assembly GCA_017522745.1 of Mailhella sp. GTDB lineage: Bacteria > Desulfobacterota > Desulfovibrionia > Desulfovibrionales > Desulfovibrionaceae > Mailhella. The sequence continues at coordinate 4,358 of JAFWYI010000013.1, read as the reverse complement.
CGTCCGACATCGCCTACCATGCCAACAAGTACGAACGCGGCTTCGATGAATGTATCGATATCTGGGGTGCCGACCATCACGGCTATGTGCCCCGCATGAAAGCCGCCATCCACTGCATGCAGCGCGATCCTGAGAACGATTTCCATGTCGTACTCATCCAGATGGTGAACCTGATGCGCGGTGGTGAGCCTGTGGCCATGTCCACCCGTGCCGGGGAATTCGTCACCCTGCGCGAAGTGCTGGACGATGTCGGTGCTGATGCCGCTCGCTACATGTTCCTTTCCCGCAAGAGCGATACTCCGCTGGACTTCGACCTCGAACTGGTGAAGCAGCGCAGCATGGACAACCCTGTGTACTACGTGCAGTATGCCCATGCCCGCGTGGCCGCGCTTCTGCGCCGTGCCGCCGACCGTGGTGTCACCCTGCCCGAAAAGAGCGATGCTGCCATGCTGGCCGTGCTCACCTCGGCTGACGATCTTGCCCTGCTGCGTGAAGCCGAACGCTTCCGCAACGTGGTGGAAGATGCCGCTCGCGCTCGTGCCGCCCATCCTGTGAGCTTCTATCTCAATGAACTCGCCGGTAAGCTGCACAGCTACTACGCGAACAATCCTGTGCTTTCCGGTGATGACGAAGCCGTGATGAAGGCTCGTCTCGCTCTGCTCCGTGCCGTGGGCGTGGTCATCGCAAACGGTCTCGACCTGCTCGGCGTCAGCGCTCCGGAAGCCATGTAGTTATGGCGAACGCCTTTTATCGCAATACTTCTTCCAGTGGGAAGAAGAATGGCGACCGTGAACGGCGGCAGTCTGCCTCTGCGGCCTCGGAAGAGGTCATGGAGCAGACTGCCGACACTTCTTCCGAAGCTGTGCCCCGGAAGCGGAACAGGGGGGAGCATGAAGAGGTGGAATGTGCGGAACAGGGCGGCTTCGTTTGGACGGCTCGTATCACTCCTTCAGCGCTCGTCACGGCCAGCGTACTTTCTCTGGTCCTTCTCGGGTTCAGTTTTCTGTCCGGTGTCATCGTAGGTCGCGGGACCATGCCGTTGCCGCAGGCTCTTGAGCTGGAAAGACTGCTGGCCGAAGAGACGACGAAAAAAACAGAGGAAGGCCGTATCCTCCAGAAGGAAGAACTGCACTTCCTCACCAGTCTGAAGAGTGAAGACAGCGAGGGTGTTCTTTCTGACGCGCCGAATGCGAAAGCCGTGAAGGCACAGCCTTCGGCAAAGAGCGAGACGGCACGGAAAAAGCAGGAGAAGAAGGCGGTCCCCAAGACTGCGAAGAAGGAGCCGCGTCAGGTCCAGCATGACTATGTTCTCCGTGTGGCCGCCTTCAAGGATGCGGCCCCCGCGAAGAAACTCGTGGCCAGACTGGCCAAGGACGGGATGAATGCCCGCTACATCCTTGCGAAAAACAAAAATGGGGTCGCGTGGCATTACGTACAGGTCCTGATACGTGGTTCCGTGGCGGAGCTGCAGGTTATGCGCCGCAAGCTCGATTCGTTTGGCCTGCACGATGCACTTGTTGTTTCCGATAAGGAAGTCCGGGAAAAGAAGGAGAGCGGGGCCCGGTAGCACTGATTCTCCTCAGTTTTAATTTTGACCGATCATGCAACGCTTGACAAAGATGCCCCCCCTCGGTATTTTGTCATGTTTCCAGAGGTAATGTATGGATCTTAACCACATCGCTTTGAACGAGATACCCCCTCAGGGGGCCAGTTACACGGTCACTGATGAGGCCGTGTGGGTGCGTCGCCTTGGAGAATTTGGTGTGTCTTGCCGCATAGTTGAGCCTGTGGTAGCCGAGGTTCTCGTGCTCCCGCAGGAAGACGGCTGTCTGCTTCGCGGCTCCATCCGCGGCGTGGTGGCCATGCCGTGCAACCGCTGCATGGAAGAGACCCTTGTGGTGCTGAACCAGAGCTTCGACGAATTCGAGGATTATCCCGGAGTCACCGAAACCGAACCGGAAGGGGAAGATCGTACTGAATTTCTGGATGAATGTGTCGTGACCATGGAAGGCGGCGCGCCTTTCCTCGATCTCGATGCGCTTTTGTGGGAGGAATTCTCGCTGGCTCTGCCGGTGAAGCCTCTCTGTAAGCCGGACTGCAAGGGCCTGTGTCCCGAGTGCGGCAAAAATCTTAATGAAGGTGCCTGCGGCTGCGTCCTCGATACCGGGGATCCCCGTCTGGCTGCTCTGCGTCAACTGAAAGTGAAACGACAGGGCTAAGAGCCCCGTTTCCGCGATAAGGAGAAAAACCATGGCCGTTCAGCAGAACAAAAAGTCCCACTCCAAGAAGGGTATGCGTCGTTCCCATGACCGTGTGGCTAAGCCCACCGTCATCTACTGCTCTTGTGGCGCCCCCACCAAGCCCCACTCTGTCTGCCCTGCCTGCGGCAAATATGATGGCCGCCAGGTGGAAGCTGTCGCCAACGATGAACAGTAATCGCGCACGACTTGCCGTGGACGCCATGGGAGGGGATTTCGGCCCTTCCGTGGTGGTTCCCGGTGCGCTTCAGGCTGCCCGCAACACGGGTGCCAAGATCATCTTTGTCGGCATCGAGGAAGAGATCCGCAAAGTTCTTGCGGAACTTTCTGAAGAAGGCGGCGAGGGAGAGCTTTATGAAGTGGTGAACGCCACTCAGGTCATCGAGATGACCGATAAGCCTTCCGAAGTCGTTCGCGCCAAGCGTGATTCCTCCATGCACGTAGCCTGCAAGCTCGTGCGTCAGGGGGAAGCTGATGCCTTCATCAGTGCTGGCAACTCCGGTGTTGCTTTCGCCTGCGGTATGTTCATCATCGGGCGCATCCCTGGTGTGATGCGTCCTGCACTGGCTTCGCTTATGCCCACGGAAAAGTCTCCCATGCTCCTTCTGGACGTGGGGGCCAATGCCGAATGCAGCCCTGCCAACCTGTTCCAGTTCGCCGTCATGGGCTCTACCTTCGTCAAGGATATCCTTGGTTACGAAGAGCCTAAGGTCGCGCTTCTGAGCAACGGTGAGGAAGAGGGCAAGGGCAATCCGCTGGTCAAGGAGACCTACGACCTGCTCAAGCAGGCCTCGCATCTCAATTTCGTCGGCAACGCCGAGGGCAGCGATCTGTTCGTTGGCGATGTCGATGTGGTGGTGTGTGATGGCTTCGTGGGCAACGTGGCTCTCAAGCTCAGTGAAGGACTTGCCAAGTCTGTGACGAATCTGCTCAAGCGCGAACTCAAGAGCAATGGCATCATGCCTATGATCGGTGCCAAGCTCTCCATGCCTGCGTTCAAGAGTTTCAAGAAGATCGTGGACTATGCCGAATACGGTGGTGCGCCGCTTCTTGGACTCAAGGGCATCGCCATCGTCTGTCATGGCAAATCCAGCCCCAAGGCTATCACCAGCGCTCTCACTATGGCGAATTCCTATGTCGCCAAGGGGACTCAGCAGCGTCTGGTCGAAGCTATCAGTGCGAATGAAGAACTCAGCAACTACGCTCTTTCCCTTGAGCTGAGCTGAAGGGCCCGGCCTTCGTTTTGGGCATCCCTCCTCCTTATCAATAAGAATATGGGGAGTATGTCGTTTTGGAGGCCGAGCAGAAATTTTGCTCGTTCGGGAAGCTCTGCTTCCCGCGAGCCCTTTTTCGCGGTCAGCGGCTTCGAAAGCCGTGTGGACCGTACCAAGTGCGATTCCTCCCGGTGTCATACTTCCGGGTACAGGACGTGCTTCTCGGCCGCTTCGCCCCTATGCGGGAATTGCGCGGCTTCCTATCAGGGGACGTCGTCTGGCGTTTCCCTGTCTTCCATGAGAATGGAACCCTACTGCGCCACGAGCGCATCAGTGCGTGACATTCGGGAACTTTATGAATCATCCCTGCTACATCTGTGGCCTCGGGGCCTTTGCGCCTTCTCGTGTCGTTTCCAATGCAGATATGGAAAAGCTGGTGGAAACTTCCGACGAGTGGATCACTGCGCGCACAGGCATCAAGGAACGTCGTTTTCTTGATGACGATGGCAATGCCTCTGATATGGGGGCAGCCGCGGCTCGTGAGGCTCTTGCCGAAGCCGGACTCTCTCCGGAGGATGTGACGCACATTTTCGTAGCCACCTGCACGCCCGACCATCTCTGCCCCAGCACCGCCTGTGTCATTGCCGGAAAACTCGGCCTTTCTTCTGCTTCCGGGGCAATGGGTTCTGTGATGTGCATGGATTTCAATGCCGCCTGCACAGGCTTCATCTACGGGCTCGAACTCGCCCGCGCTACGCTCCAGCTCCATCCCGACGCCGTTATCCTGTTCATCGCAGCTGAAGCTCTGAGCCGCCGCACCAATTTCACGGATCGTTCTACCTGCGTACTCTTCGGCGATGCTGCCGGAGCAATAGTCCTTCGTTCG
>JAFWYI010000197.1 GCA_017522745.1 Mailhella sp. | reverse complement strand
GCCCTTCTCCTTATTGAAATCCGTCAGATAAGGCTGATGCTGGAAATAGTTGGCATCGAGTTCACCGGCATCAAGAGCCATGTTGGGCTGAACGTAGTCAGCATATTCAATGATCTTCAGGTCATGACCCTGAGCTTTCATCAGCGGGATAGCGGCCTTGAGGATCTCGGCATGGGGAGTGGGAGAAGCACCCACTTTGACTTCAGCGGCATCCACGCTGACGGCAACGCCACACAGAGAGGCAGAAACAAGGGCAGAGAAAAGGAGAGAGCGGAACTTCATGTAAACCTCACAGAGTTACAGGTGACCAGTACTGAAATCAGAACACACGCTTATCGCTTCGTTTCGTTGCCCAGTTGCCAAGCATCTGAAAAAGCTGAACGATTATGATAAGCAGGATGATAGTGATAAACATGATATCTGTCTGATAGCGGTTATAGCCGTACATGATGGCCAGCTTGCCAAGACCGCCACCACCAACAGCGCCGGACATGGCCGAATAGCCAAGGATGGTGATAGCTGCGACCGCACTGCCATTGAGCAGGGAAGGCAGTGCTTCCGGCAGGAGGACCTTGGAAATGATCTGCCAGGTAGAAGCACCCATAGACTGGGCCGCTTCCACCACACCAGCATCCACTTCAAGAAGGGAAGCCTCAATGAGGCGAGCCACAAACGGCGCCGCAGCAATGACCAGAGGCACGATCGTTGCATTGTTGCCGATGGTCGTACCCACGACGAAGCGGGTAAAGGGGATGACCGCGATCATCAGGATAAGGAATGGGAACGAGCGGGTAAGGTTCACCACAACGTCAAGACAGGCATAGACCATGGGGCGAGGAGCGATGCCATCCTTGCGGCAAATGACAAGGAGAACGCCCATGATCATACCAAAAACATAGGAAAGGACCGTTGAGGCGATCGTCATATACAAGGTGTCGATAACACCTTCGCAAAGCATTTCTATCATCTGCTCATCAAACACGGCTCATATCCTCCAGTTCAAGCCCACGCGACTTGGCAAAAGCGTAAATACGCCTGCACGCATCTTCGTCATCCGGCAGCTGCAATACCATCTGCCCGAATGCCGCCCCATCCATCTCCCGGATATCGGAGTAAAGGATGCTCAGAGGCTTTCCACAATCAAGGATCATGTTGCCGATGACAGGCTCAAGGCTGGACGAACCGTGGAACACGATACGCACCACTCTTTCCTTGGGCAGTTTCTCCGGCTTCAGCGCTTCCGGAGTGACCATGATGCGGGCAGCCTCTGTCTTAGGATGATAGAAGACTTCTTCCACAGGGCCGGTTTCCGCTATCTTACCCCCGGAAATGATAGCGACATGCGTACAGATCTTTTCGATCACGCTCATTTCATGAGTGATGATGACCGCGGTGATGCCAAGCCGACGATTGATATCCTTAATAAGAGAGAGGATAGACTCCGTAGTACTGGGGTCGAGCGCAGAAGTCGCTTCGTCGCAAAGCAGGACTTTGGGATTCGTAGCCAGAGCACGTGCAATGGCCACACGCTGCTTCTGGCCGCCGGAAAGCTGAGACGGATAGGAACCGGCCCGGTCTGCCAGGCCGACCAGTTCCAGAAGTTCTGCCGCACGCTTGCGAGCCTCTTCCCGCGGCGTTCCTACCAGTTCCAGCGGGAAACATACGTTTTCGATGGCAGTACGCTGCATGAGCAGGTTGAACTGCTGGAATATCATCCCCATGGAGCGACGAGCCTTGCGCAGCTCACTGTCTCCGAGCTTGCACAGGTCACGTCCTTCAAAAAGTACCTGACCGCCCGTAGGGCGTTCCAGCATGTTTATACAACGCACCAAAGTGGACTTGCCGGCACCGCTGCGACCGATGATGCCAAACACGTCTCCTTGATTGATATCCAGATTTATCCCTTGAAGGGCATATACTTCAGAATTCTTGCTCTGGAACTTCTTTTCCAGCTCGCAAATCCTGATGATGGGTTCCGACATTGCTATCTCCAGCCGATCTCATAGTTGATATGAATGATAAAAGTCTGAGGATACTATCCTCTTTTCTCGTTTTTGTGAATAGTTCTTTTTCCTGTCTTTTCGGTCTGTACTTTCCGGATCAACAGGGTTAAAAAACGTTTTCAATATGTTTCTTACAACAGGCCTATCTTCAGGAGTTCTCATGGCTGCCATAAAAAAGACCAATGCCGCCAGGTTGCTTGACAAACTTGGTATCCCCTACTCTCTCAACAGCTACCCTGTCGACCTCGACGACCTTTCAGCCACCCATGTTGCCGTAAGTCTTGGCGTCGACCCCTCCTGCGTGTTCAAGACTCTTGTCATCAAGGGCAATCCCAACGGCATCGCCATGGCGGTCATTCCTGGAAATGCAGAACTGAGCCTGAAAAAAGCGGCAGCCGTCTTCGGCAACAAGAACGCAGAAATGGTCCCCTTGAAGGACGTTCTGCCACTTACCGGATATATGCGCGGCGGTTGTTCCCCTGTTGCTCCCAAGAAACCCTACCCTGTCTGCATCCATGAATCGGCAAAAGACTTCGATACCATCTTCGTTTCTGCCGGACAGCGGGGCCTGCAGTTCGTCATAAAGCCCGACGATCTTGCCCGCGCAGTCAATGCGCAATTCGCCGACATCGTCATGGAATAAAAACTCGAAACGCTCTTTCACGGATGGAAGTTCCCATGACAAAACGCCTGCTCTGCTTCGGTGATTCCAACACCTACGGCTGGGCCCCCTCCCCTTCCGGGCCGGCCCTGCGCTATCCTCCTGAAATCCGCTGGACAGGCAGGCTGGCCGCCCTTCTGGGCCCGCGATGGCAGATCCTTGAAGAAGGACTTGGCGGCCGCACCATCCGCGATCACTTCACGGTCGGGAGCGGTGTGCATGTTCCCGGAGCCGGGTTGTCCGCCCTGGACTACCTTCCGGCCTGTCTTCTCTCCCATCTGCCTCTCGATTGCATCGTCATCATGCTGGGCAGTAACGACATGAAGTCTGCCCTCGGGCGCTCTGCCGAAGATATCGCGGAAGGTATGGGCATGCTCATATCCATCATCCAGAACTTTCCATGGCAGACTCTGCTCGACTACCCTCGCCCAAAGATTCTCATCGTGTCACCACCTCTCATCGGTTCACGAAAAATGGCTCTCGCCGGTGAACGCTATGTAGGGGCTCCGCAGAAATCGCAAAAGCTCGCCCAGCTCTATGCCGAACTCGCACACAAAATGGGAGTCGACTTCTTCGACGCCGCCTCAGCGCTCATGGAGTTCCCCGAAGGTGAAGCT
>JAFWYI010000196.1 GCA_017522745.1 Mailhella sp. | reverse complement strand
CTCATAGGCTCGGCTGATGGCAAGAAATTCCGCAACTTCGCACAGGGGCTCACGTTCCAGCTCCTTCTCGGCCACGCGAATCGCCAGCTTGCCCTGATGACTGATCGCTACGTCCTGCGGCAGAACGACAATGAGGCGCTCAAACTGGATGTCATCGACCGCTATCAGGCCGATGCGGTGCGCTCCTCCCGCAGTCTGTCGGGCGGGGAAAGCTTTCTGGTGAGCCTTTCCCTTGCGCTGGGGCTGGCCCAGATGGCGGGCAGGAACGTGCGTGTGGATTCTGTGTTCCTCGACGAAGGCTTCGGCTCTCTCGACGAAGACGCCCTCAACATGGCACTCGATATGCTGGCCAGCCTGCGCGATCAGGGCAAAAGCATCGGCATCATCTCCCACGTACCCACCATCCGCGAACGCATCGGTCTCCGCATCCAGGTCGAGCCGGAAGGCGGAGGGAAAAGCCGTCTGTCCGGCCCCGGCATACAGCAGCGATGATCCCCAAGAAAAAAGCCTCTCCTTGGAACGAAGGAGAGGCTTTTTTCATATCTTCTCAAGCAATTCCATGGGGCTGTCGATAAAAACCGAAGCTCCAGATTCCCGGAGCTGTTCCAGACTGCGGAAGCCCCATGTCACGGCGATGCAGTCGATACCTGCGTTGCGCGCCGTCATGACATCCACTTCCGAGTCGCCCACATAAACACTACGGACAGGCTCACAGCCAAGGATCTCCATAGTCTGCAGCAGAGAATCAGGAGCTGGCTTCCGCTGAACATCAGGCCGCTCACCTATGGCAGACAGGAATTGCCCTTCGAAAAACTCATCGTTCAGCTTCTTCACCTCAGGATCGCTCTTGTTGGATACGATGGCCAGCTTCACGCCCTGCGCTTTCAACGCATGCACAAGCTCCATGATATGAGGATACGGACAAGTGGTGTCGCGGCAATGCGAGGCATAATGCTCCTGAAAAGCCGCAAAAACGGCGTCGTAGTCAGGGTTCTCAAAACCGCCGGGCAGGGCGCGGGCATTGAGGTTCCTCACTCCGTTGCCCACGAAGGAACGCACTTCGTCCAGCGTTCGGGGATCATAACCCCGGCTGACAAGAGCATGATTCACGCTTGCCGCCAGATCGCCGAGCGTATCCAGAAGTGTACCGTCAAGGTCAAAGATAACGGCATCATAGCGCATTGTTTTTCTCCTTATCAAAGTCATCCATACGCTGAGACTGCTTGTTAACCAAAAAGAGAGGAAGAGCATTGCCCCTCCTCTCTTGGATTATTCCGATACTGTTTAGAAAGCCTGGCCCATGGAGAATTCGAAGCGACCGCTGCTGCGTTTCTCGCCATTCGACATTCTGGAGAGCGGGATACCGTAGGCAAAGCGCAGGTCGCCCATGGGCGAACGCCAGCGGACTTCGACACCAGCGGAAGAGTAGACCTTATCAAAGATACCGGAATGCTGTTCACTGTCGGTATTGAAGCCGATATCGTAGAACGGCACGACCGCGAGGCCGATGTCGGGCTTGGCTACCCAGATGTATTCAAGGTTGACGTAGCCCATGCGGTCCGAACCGATGGTTTCATCAGTCTGCGTATCACGAGGAGAGATGTCGTCGTAATCGTAACCACGGATGGAACGCATACCGCCTATCCAGAAGCGCTCGAACACGGGCACGGGCTTATCGCCATCGGTCTTGTACACGGCACCGATACGGCCACGAGCATGCAGGATATGGGTATCGGTCAGGCCGTAGTACACACCAGCTTCAAGCACAGGCTTGAAGAAGCTGTCGTCGCCGCCGGTCCAAGGAGCGCCATATTCCACGGAAAGGGAGACCTTCGTACCAGAGGTGGCGAAGTAAGCCTTGTTGGTGGTATCGCGCGTGATGCTGGCAGAGATCGTGCTGGCCCAGTGCTTGCCCGCGTACTCACGGATGATGCGGGAAGCGCCTTCCTGCATATTGAACAGGTTGTAACGCTCGAAGCGATAGCCGAGGCTCACACTGGTGTATTCGCCGATGGGATGGAACACCGTGGTACGGAAGCCCACGGAGCGCTTATCGAAGTACGACCATTCTTCTTCGATGCCGTAAGGATTGAAGGAGAAGCCCCAGTAGGTATCGAACACGCGGGGGTTCACGAAGGAGGCTTCGAGGTACTGCTCGCTGGCAGAAGTGTAGCCGGTGAGGCCGAGAGTATAGCCGCGACCGAAAAGGTTGTTTTCGGTGATGGACGCCATCACACCCATCTTGTCATAGGTGGAGTAGCCCAGACCAACGCTCACCATGCCGGTGTCTGCTTCCTTCACTCCGATCTTGAGGTCCACTTCGCCGGGATTGCCGGTAGGAACGACGGAGGGGTTCACTTCGTCAAAATAACGAGTCTTTTCAAGTCGCTGAGCGGAACGGCGCATCCGCGCACCGCTGAACTGCTGCCCATCAGCAAGGCGCATTTCACGCAGGATCACGTTATCGCGGGTACGGTTATTGCCTTCCACTTCCACGCGGCGCACATACTGCTTCTCGCCGGGCTTGACCTCGTAGACCACATCCACCAGAGCATCTTCGGGGCGCGGCTTAGGCGTCACGTTCACGTCCGCAAAAGCGAAGCCGTAATCGCTGTAGAAATCAGTGAGGCTCTTGATATCTTTCTGGAGGATCTCCACATCGAAATAGTTGCCCGAGTCCTTATGCTCATCCATGGCGATGGCAGAAAGGATGCGTTCTTCAGTGTCGATGAGGTCGCCATGCAGGATGATGTCGCCCACCTTGTAACGAACACCTTCACGGACACGGAAGATGACACGGATGCCGTCTTCCTCATAGATGACTTCAGGCGCGGCGACCTGACCATCTACGTAGCCATGCTTCATGAAATACGCTTTGATGGTCTGGGCATCGCGTTCGAGGTGTTCGTCCTTGAGTACACCGTAGCCGGTGAACCACGAGAACATCCCACGCTCCTTGAGCGCCATGTATTCTCTCACGTCGTCGGGGTCTATTTCCTGAAGACCTTCGATGGCGACTTCCTTGATATAGAGCTTGTTGCCTTCCTTGACGTTCAGCACGAGGACAGCAGCCGCACCATCTGCGCGAGTCTGCACATCATAGGTCACTTCGGCGAGATAGAAGCCTTCCTTATGATAAAGGTCGGTGACTTTCTGAAGGTCTTCGGCAAGGACTTTTTCGTTGAGTACGGAACCGGTATGCGTGGACATGGCCTCGTTGATATCGCCAAGGCGCACGGCACCAGAGCCTTCTACTCGCACATCTTCGATACGCGGCTTTTCCACCACGGTGAACACCAGAACAGGGCCTTCAGCGCCGGGAACGATATCCGCACTCACATCGCTGAAATAGCCGAGATCCCAGATCTTGCGGACGTCTTCATCGATAGAGTCCACATCCACACCGTCGCCCTTCTGCGTCTTCACTCTCATGAGCACGCGTTCGGAGTCGAGGAAGCGAAGCCCCTTGATCTGCACATCAGCGATGCCGCCAGTACGAGCCGTGCGGGCGACCACGCTTTCACCAGAATCATCGGGCATATCGATGACGGCAGACATCTGTCCCACCAGACCGTTCACCACAGGCTGAAGTTCGAGCAGGTTGGCCCCTTCTGCATGAAAGGCCTGAGCATCGCCCTTCTGAGCGTCCACAAGCTGCATATCGAGGCTGAAACCCTGACCAAGCTGGTTCAGGCTGCCGAACACGGCATAACCGGCCTTGGCAGATTTCGCACGGCCAACAGCACTATCTGCCGTTTCAGCCTTGCTCTTTTTCGCAGCCGAGGTGGGGATGGCCGTGAATCCATGCTTTTCGAGGCTCTGCCGTACCAGCACCGGGATATCCCCGGCAAGCTGTGCCGTTGCTTCGGGCGCATTGACAGCAAAGGGCAGCACCAGCACTCGAGGCGCGGCGGCTCCAGCCATACCAGCCCATGCGAAAACGCAGATAGCAAGGCAAGCCAGACTAGATAGAATTTTCCGCATAGAGTTCTCCCGATCTCAATTCAAGGCTGCGGTCCAGACTGGCCGCAAGTTCCTGGTTATGCGTAACGATGATCAAGGTCATGCCCATGTCGCGGTTCAGCCCCCTGAGGACTTCCACGACGCGAGCGCCAGTTTTTTCATCAAGATTGCCGGTAGGTTCATCCGCCAGCAGGACCTTCGGACACATGAGCGTGGCTCTGGCAATAGCCGCGCGCTGGCGTTCCCCGCCGGAAAGCGTGGTAACGTGATGATGGCATCGCTCTGCCAGCCCTACTCTTTCCAGGGATTCGGTAGCGAGCGCAAGAGCCTTATTCCGAGGCATACCGCCGATGATGGCCTGCATGGCCACGTTTTCCACGGTGGTGAATTCCGGCAGAAGATGGTGGAACTGGAACACGAAGCCCAGCTCCTTATTGCGAAAATGAGCCGCTTCCGCAGGAGAAAGCGCCCCGAGGTCACGCCCCTCGAAAAGTACTTTGCCGCTGCTGGCTTTATCAAGCGTGCCGAGCAGATGGAGCAATGTGGACTTGCCGGAACCAGAAGAGCCCACGACAGCGAGAGCCTCGCCGCGACGAACGGTAAAGCTCACATCACGAAGGATGGTCAGCTCCCCTGCGGGGCTTTCCACCTTCTTCACCACGTGTTCCACATGGTACAGAGCTTCTTGCATAGATCCAGTATTCGGCATGATCACTCGTAGCGGAGCGCTTCGGCAGGGACAAGGCTGGCGGCCTTACGCGCCGGGTAGATGGTGGCAAGGAAACACATGAGCATGGATACGGCCCCGATGACGACAAGATCCACCGGATCGATGATCACAGGCAGAGTATCCATCATATACACATCGGGCGGCAGCTCCACGAACTGATACTTCTTAAGGAGCAGTGCTAAAATGATTCCTAACACATAACCGATGCAAGTGCCAACAGCCCCGATGATGGCCCCCTGATACATGAAGATGCGCCGCACGTCGGACGCGGCCGCTCCCATGGACATGAGGATGGCGATGTCGCGCGTCTTCTCCATCACCAGCATGACCAGCGAAGTGATGATGGAGAACGAACCCACAAGGATGACCATGAGCAGGACCACGAACATGCCGAAGCGTTCAAGCTGAAGAGCCGCGAACAGATTGGCGTTCATATCGATCCAGTTCCGCGTGAAGAACGGTGTGCCAAGCGAGGAGGCGACATGGGAAGCTATCTCCTGAGCATCGTAAGGCTCATCCACGAACGCCTCGATACCGGAAATACGCCCGGCAGGATACCCCATGAGGTCCTGAGCAGCGGGCAGGGAAACATACGCCAGGCGATTGTCGAAATCCGACATGCCTGATTTGAAGATACCTTCGACGCGGAAGGATTTGAGCTTGGGAACGAAGCCCGCTGTCGTGCGCTGGCCGGCTGGGGACATGAGATTGACACGGCTCCCCACCCGCAGACGGAAGCGCTCAGCAAGGTCGCGCCCCACTATCATGCCCGCCGGGCCGGTCTTACGGTCCAGCCCCGCCACACTGCCAGACTCCAGCTCGCGGAGCAGCGGCATGGCTTCTGCCGCCTGATGCGGATCGATACCGCGAACGACAAGGCCCGTAGCGCCGTAGGACGTGGAAAGCAGGACTTCCGCATACAGGAAAGGCGTCGCCGCCTTCACGCCCGGCATCTCCTGCACCTTGGCCAGCACAGGCGTGACCTGCACGTCCGCCTCGCTTCCAGCCTGAGCCGCGCCCCCGCCATCAGCTCTTCCCTCAAGGGGAAGTACCGCAGGCGGGTCGAAAGCGCCGGGCTGAGCCGAAAGCACCAGAACGTGAGGATTGGCGCCCAGTATCTTTTCCCTCATCTCAGAAGTCACGCCATTATACACGCTCATGACGATGACCAGTGCGGCAACGCCGATAGCCACGCCCATGACGGACATGAGCGAGATTATCGAAATGAACGTGCGCTTACTGCGGGACGTGAGATAGCGCGACGCTATGAACAGCGGAAAAGACATGGAGGCTCCGTGAAACAACGCCGGAAGGAGCAAAGCCCCCTCCGGCGAACATACAGCTTATACTTCAGGTCTGAGCAGCGGGAACAGGAGAACTTCGCGGATGGAAGGCTCATCGCACAGCAGCATGGTCAGACGGTCGATACCCACACCTTCACCGGCAGTGGGAGGCATGGCGTATTCGAGAGCGCGCAGGTAGTCGTTATCCAGCGGGCAGGCCTCGTCGTCACCAGCGGCCTTGGCAGCCACCTGAGCTTCAAAGCGCAGGCGCTGATCGACAGGGTCGTTGAGTTCGGAGAAGGCATTACCGTATTCACAACCGCAGATAAAGAACTCGAAGCGGTCGGTGATGAAGGGATTCTCGTCGTTGCGACGGGCCAGCGGAGAGATCTCAGCCGGATATGCGTAGATGAACGTGGGCTGGACGAGCTTGTCTTCGACATCGAGATCGAAGAGATAAGACTGCAGCTTGCCGAGGCCGTCGCCATCCATGAACTTTTCGCCGCGGGAACGCAGGTAGGCACGCACGGCATCGGCGTCGTTGTAGAACTCGGGCTTGTGGCCGCCGATCTTCTCCAGAGCTTCATGATAGGTCATGCGGGTCCAGCTGCCGGGAGTGAGATCGAGTTCCACGCCCTGATAGGTCACGACGGTGCTGCCGCACACTTCGCGGGCGATGTGCGCGAAAAGCTGTTCGGTGAAGTCCATCAGGTCTTCATAGGTGGCATAGGCCCAGTAGAATTCGCAGGACGTGAATTCAGGATTGTGGCGGGTATCGATACCTTCGTTACGGAAGCAACGGTTGATCTCGTACACGCGTTCCATGCCGCCCACGATGAGGCGCTTGAGGTACAGCTCGGGAGCGATACGCATGTAAAGGTCGATATCGAGGGCGTTGTGATGCGTGACGAAAGGCTTGGCAGCGGCGCCACCGGCGATCGGATGCATCATGGGAGTTTCCACTTCCATGAAGCCGTGCTGTTCCATGAAACGGCGGAATTCGCGCACGATGCGGGAACGCTTGCGGAAGATCTCGCGGGCGCGGGGATTCATCACAAGGTCCACATAGCGCTGACG